>DASVRW010000002.1:900000-1100649 GCA_036388415.1 Candidatus Saccharimonadales bacterium
TATCGTATCAGTCCTAAAGTACTTTTAGTTAAGATACGCGCCGAATCCGCGGGGCCGTTGACAAATGACAGCTGGCCTTTTGCTAGCCAATATACTTATGCTATGGGAGCACATTGTCCTGATAGCGGTCCAAATAGATCAGCGAATTGTGATCCGAACTATGCCGGATTTTCAATACAAATTTCAGAAGCGGCCTCTTTAATGCGGTACTATTTAGATAATATGGGTCAGCCATGGTGGCCCTACAAAAAGCCCGGAGTAAATTCAATACAATACCATCCAGATCCAACGTGTGGATCAAGTGGTGTAAATATATCATCACAAGCCACCGCTGCACTATACACTTATACTCCATATCAGCCGAACGCCGAAACACTTGCAGCCGGATATGGTACGGCGCCTTGTGGAGCGTATGGAAATAGAAATTTCTGGCTATACTACAGGGAATGGTTTGGTAGTACGACCTATTCTCCACCAGTATGTAATTCTCGAAGATCTGGTGTTGCATGCGTTTGGCAGCTGAATAATGTCTTTAGCGACAGTAACTTCCTAACGATTAGCAATAGTGAGCGAGACACTGCAATTAGCAATAGTCTGTATATGTACAACGGTCAACCGTTTTATGGTTTTACCGCACAACAACCTGGTTTAATTCCGGTGTATAGATTTAAGCTGGCTAAAGAGCACTTTTATACTACGAGCGAGTCAGAAAAAACATCCATATTGCAAAACTCGAGTAACTCGTACGAGGGTGTGGCATTTTACGCGTACCCAGGATCGTCGAATACAAACGCTACTTATCCAATTTATCGATTATCTTCGACCAACGGTCACGTATTCGTAGCAGATGCCGGTAAAAAAGATGCCCTGATTAATTTAGGATATACGTACGAAGGTGTAGCATTCAATACGCCTAGTGCGCTAGGGAGCCAACCCACTCCATTGGCAAATCATTTCAATGTCTATCGGTTAAGCAAGGCCGGTCATCATATTTACACACAGGATCTTTCCGAAAATGACACTCTTCTTCGCGCTGGCTGGGTCAATGAAGGAGTGCTATTAAATGCCCCTGTCAGTCAGACTACTACACCTGTGTTTAGAATTACTAACGGATCTGATCACGTGTATACAAGTTTGATTAATGAGAGGAATCAGCTACTATCGCTTGGTTGGAAATATGAAGGAATAGCATGGTATGTTGATGCAACAACACCTCAAACATTTCGTTTCTATATAGATAATAAACACTTCTATACCGCAGATCCTAATGAATCGTTACTCCTTGCTTATAATTCGACACGATTTGAAAGCATATCTTTTGGCTACAAACAGCCGAATGATTATACCGTATATAGAATGTTTAAAAATTCCGCTCACTTCTTTACTGCCGATATTACAGAGGCCATGAACGCTTCGAGTGCTGGATGGAAATATGAAGGAATAGCGTGGTACGCAAATCCTACAAGTACGCAATCGACCATTCCGGTGCATAGATTGGTTATCGGACAAAGGCATTTCTACACTGTAAGTGATTCCGAGAAAGCTCAGCTCATGAGTGCTGGATGGAAATATGAAGGAATAGCGTGGTACTAAACAGCGATCCGACTAGCTAGCTATTTATTCTTACGAGTTATAGCATGTTTAATTCTATGTATGCGCGTAACTGATTTCCAAGCTTTTGAATTCTTTATGTCATTCAATTCTGCTAATATTACTGCATTCATTGCTTGCTCAGACTTTAGTAAGTGCTGTGAATGTATCAAGTCTTTATGTAAACGATCCATCTCTTTAGACGCCCAGTCTTCTTTGCCTAAATGTATTAGGTCTTGCTCATGGAGTTGACGATCGCTATAATGCTCGCCTAGAGCTCCAACATACTCAACTTTTTCCACAATTTTTCTATTACTACACACTAGGTAAAAATATAAATGTTGCTCGCGAGTTTTCGAAGTCAGGTTCAGCAACTTACAATTTACGTCACTATTGAGTTGCGTTTCACTTCCCACGGCTACATATTTCCATGTTGACTGGAAGTATGGCTCAATATTTTTATAATACTTCTTAAGGAGCGATGTCAGTTCGTTGTACTCAAATTCATGTAAATGAAAGTGATTACCTTCTGCAAACTCTACATCATTTGGCGTAGAAACTAACGCTACCCCATCAGGCTTAAGGACGCGCTGAACCTCGTCTAGAAACTTCTTATAATCCTTGATGTGCTCGATGGTTTCAAAAGTAATTACCACATCGACACTATTTTCCTCTAAGGGTATTGATTCGCCGTCACCTACCCGGTACTCGATATTTTTCGCGTCGTAATTTTCTTGAGAGTATTTAACCGCGTCCTCATTGACGTCCACCCCATATACAAATTTTGCAGATTCTGCTATCAATTTAGTCCCGTAGCCTGAACCACTAGCGATGTCTAAAACGACCTTGTTTTCGACGACTGGCTTGGCCGCTAGATATCGAGTCAGGTGCTCAGCGTATATTAAATGACCCTTGTGGAACTCTGGTACCATTCGCTCATAATCGTTTTCCAACTTCGTCCGTTTTTTTGACATGTCAGACCTTTGCAATATTAACTTTAATTTCTGGGTCAACAATTCCCGCGGTCTTAGTGTATTTTCTAACCTTGAATGTTGCTGCATTATTAACCCACTGATAAAAGTGTGTCGTTGATTGATCACAGCAAGCTACGCTTAGAGTGAATGTCCCGTCGGGAAGCATGTTTGGAATTTTCCAAGACAACTTTAGAGAATCACCTTGTTTGACCGAGATTGTCTTTAATTTTTCCTTGATCGTGTTTGCTTCTAGAACATTGACTCCTGCTTGGTTATACAGGACAAAACCGTAAACTGGTGGCGGGAGGTTTTTTGAAGCCGTGTAGGACGTAATCACTTCTATTGCGTCATCAGTAACTTTAACCGAGGTATTGTCCACGACCATACCGCCTTCGCCCCAAACATCACTTTCAACCTCGACTTCATCACTAGAGGCATCTATGAACAACTTTTGATATTCCTGCGCAACCTCTTCGGCAGTACCCGATTTAGCAATTTGACCTTTTTCGATCATTACAGCTCGGTCACAGTATTGTCTAACCGCCCCCATGTCATGAGTTACGAGTATTACTGTTTGCTTTTTTTTCTTTAAAGACATGAAGTAGTCATAGCATTTTCTTTGAAAATCAGCATCGCCTACAGCTAATACTTCGTCGAGAAGCAGGATGTCTGTCTGTGCCTTGATTGCAATTGCGAACGCGAGCCTAACCTGCATACCGCTACTGTAATTTTTGAGCTTTTGATCCATGAATTTTTCGATCTCTGCGAAAGCAACTATATCTTCATACATCGCATACATTTCTTTTCTACTGAATCCAAGTAGAGCACCGTTCAGAAACACGTTTTCGCGACCTGTTAGTTCAGGGTTAAAGCCGACGCCCAACTCAATGAACGGGGTTAATGAACCATTGATTTTCACACTCCCCTCTGTTGGCATATATATACTTGCCAGTATTTTGAGTAACGTACTTTTTCCTGAGCCATTTCGTCCAACTATGCCAAAAAATTCTCCCTTTTTGACTGTAAAAGAAATGTCTTTAAGTACATGTTGTTGCTCAAAACTGCGTCGGCCACCTCGAAACCTATGTATTAAAGCACTTTTGACAGAAGTTTGTCGTTCATGGGGTAACTTAAAAGTCTTACTAAGGTGGTCGACATGTATTGCATAGTCTTTCATTAAATATTCTCCGCAAAACTTTTAGCTTGGCTTCTAAAATAGACTACACCGCCTACCAATACTAGGATGACTATGGCAAATGGAATTAGTCCATACCAGCCGCCATCGAATATTCTATGGATGGTAATTGTTTCATGAGTAATTGAACTATATCGAATATCTTGTATGGCTTGTGTCATTGGGCTCATGAATATCAGCTTTTGTAAGTTCAAGTCTGTTATTTTAGACAATGGATAAATGATCGGGGTGAGATAGAAACCAGCCTGTAAAATCACTTCCCAGATATACCCAAGATCTCTAAATTTTACAAACGCAGCAGCGAAGAATAGTGATATGCCAAGTGCAAATAAGTACACTTCTACTAGAATAAGGGGTACAAATAGTAGTGTACGGTACACATCGACATGGTTAATCACCATGAATATACTTACGACAACTAGATTAAGTCCGAGATTTATCAATGCTGAAATGCTGCTACTAAATACAATAATCCACCTAGGAATACTAATCTTACGTATTAGATCGCCACGTCCAACAATTGACCCCAAACTTTGCTGAGTCATCTCTGTGAAAAAATTCCATACTACTATACCCAAAAGTAGGTACACCGGATAGTGAGGGATGTCATCGCCCAATTTCAAAAAGCGAGCAAAAACTATGTACAAAATGACAAATATTAGTAGTGGCCGTAACAATGACCAAGCATACCCCAATGCTGATCCTTGATAACGAAGCTTGAAATCAGTGCGCACTAATTCAGCCAGTAGGGCACGGTTTTGTTTCGTGAATATTCTGCTTAGTCGGTTCATCTGTTGTAAGGTATTATAAGGTAACGATATGAATAAGTCGATTCAATCCCCTGTAGTCGTCATCCCAAATATCAATGGCGGTGACGGCCTGTTAAGAGCCGTTGACTCGTTAGTACTCCAAACTACACCGCTTCATATTATAATCGTGGACAATGCATCCACGGACGATTCGATTCAAAATCTTCTTAAAAAATTCCCGCTCATTGAAATCATCAAACATAGCAACAACAAAGGTTATGCAGGAGGAGTAAACCCAGGCTTTAAAAGAGCATTAGAATTAGGGGCATCCTATACTGCTCCGTTTAATAATGACGCCGTAGCCGACCCTCGTTGGTTGGAACGACTTGTTACATTTTTAGATTCCCATCAGGATTACGGCGCAGCGGCCAGCAAGGTGCAGGACATAAAAAAAAACAAGTTAGATAGTAGCGGAGAATTTTACTCTGTTTGGGGATTACCATATCCACGAGGTAGATCTAATTCGAATATATCAAGATATGATATGGATACCGAAATATTCGCCGCTAGTGGCGCTGCCAGTCTATATCGTACAAAAACCATAGCGGACGTAGGTCTGCTTGACGAAGATTTCTTCGCCTACTACGAAGACGTTGATTTGGGCTTTCGAATGCAGCTAATGGGCTGGAAAGTAGGCTATGTCCCACAATCGGTTGTCTATCATGCCACTGGCTCAACTAGCTCTAGAATTCACGGCTTCACTACGTTGCAAACCTTAAAAAACCAACCTTTAGTTTTATGGAAGAATGTACCTACTAAGTATCTATGGTCGGTTAGTTGGAGATTTATAATTGCCCACAATCTTATTTTCCTTCGAGCTATTTTTAGTGGAAATATCAAAGCTGCTTGCACTGGCTATTTTAAGGCGGCATGGTTAATACTTCGGAAGACCAGTCAGCGTAAATCAATTCAAAAACGCAAACGAGTTTCCGATGACTACATATGGAGCATCATGACACATGACTTGCCTCCGAACGCGACCGCCCTACGCCGTCTACGATCTTTCTGGTGGAGACTTATTGGCCGACAACACAACGATCAGGATGTAGGGACGAGCAAGGGTAGTGGCTTATGAGCCACATCGTTATAGACGCCCGAGAATATACGACGACAACTGGTCGCTACATGTATCGGCTGCTGCAGTATCTCGATAAAATCGATGCCATGCAGGCGACCGGCCATGAATATACTGTTTTGCTTAAGCCGCGCGATATGAGGGTCTACGAATTCGTTAGCCCCCGATTTCGTAAAGTCACGTGCCCTCACCAGGAATTTACATTCGATGAGCAGCTCGGCCTACTTGGACAGATCCAAGACCTGAAGCCTGATCTCGTGCACTTCGGCATGGTACAGCAGCCTATCGGCTACCACGGGCTCAGCGTGACAACGATGCATGATCTGACGACCATTCGCTTCCGTAACCCTTCAAAAAACGTTGTGTCTTTTACTATAAAGCAGCAAATATACAAAGGTGTGAACAAGTATGTTGCCCGTAAGTCGGCAGTAATTCTGACGCCAACAGACTTCGTGAAGCAGGATATTGTCAACTACACCGGTGTAAAGCCCGATAAAATTACCGTGACCTACGAAGCAGCTGACAAAATTGAGGACATACCCGAACCCGTTTCGGCAGTGGCAGGTAAGCGGTTTGTGATGTATCTTGGCCGGCCTTTGCCGCACAAAAACCTTGGCAGACTTATCGATGCTTTTGAGCTGCTTAAACAGACGCAGCCCGATCTGATGCTGGTGCTGGCCGGCAAAACCGACCCGCTGTACGAACAACACTATGAAGACGTGCAGAAGCGTCGCATCTCTGACGTGATCTTTACGGGTTTCGTCAGCGAAGGTCAATTACGCTGGCTGTACGAAAACTGCCAGGCATATGTCTTTCCGACGCTCAGTGAAGGTTTCGGCCTGCCAGGTCTGGAGGCGATGATACACGGCGCGCCAGTCGTCAGTAGTAATGCTACCTGTCTGCCGGAAGTCTACGGCGACGCTGCTCACTATTTTGATCCGCTGGATGTGCCAGCCATAGCAAAAGCCATGAATGACGTCTTAACTAACCAAAAATTACGCAATGGTCTGATACAGAAAGGTGGTTTGCAGGCTGCTGGCTATTCCTGGGAGCGCATGGCGCGGCAGACGCTCGACGTCTATAATAAAGCGCTCGGTGCGTAACGAAAATTTACTCCTCTTCAGTAGCTGCAGAAGTTTTGTCGTCATCAATTGCCGCTGGCTTTAGTATAATATGCCGCTCACGTCCTTCGCCAACTGATTCGGTAGTGAGGCCCGCTTCCCCCGCTACTTTATGGACGATTCGTCTATCGGCGGCGTTCATCGGCCTTAAAGCATAGGGCTCACCGCTATCCTGGACAATTTTAATCCAATCCTGGGCAGTTTCTGCCAGCCGATCGGCCCGCTGCTTTTTGTAGGCAGCGACGTCAACATTGACGCGGGTGTAGCGGTAATTATTGTTCTTGAGTGCACTGCTGACGACAAACTGTAAGGCTCGCATCGTATCACCATGCTGACCGATCAGAAATCCGTTCAGATGCGTCGATGGTATGTCGAGCTCGATGACCTCATCATCCTCAGTTGTCGCGTGTACGTCAGTATTGATACCGAAAAACGACAGGATGTCTTCGAGGTACTTGCGGGCAAATAATATCGCTTCGTCAATTGAATCGTGCTTGTAGCTCGCTGCGGGAGCTCCAGCTGTGCCGTCTTCGTCTGTCTGTACGCTATCGTCTGCAGTCATTATCTCCTCCTTTGCTTCTTACCGTACGTCACACTAGTGACGGTGGAGCCGGATTTTGGTTGGAACGATTTTGTTTTTTTGGATGATTTTGCCGCTAGCATGTCCGTTTTGTCTGCTAATTTTGATGATTTTGAATCGATAATCTCTGCTTCCGGGATGGCCATCGTGTCTTTCGTATTTTTGCCGGATTTCTTGCTAGAACTACTCGTACCGCTCTCGCTCAGCTCTTCCATCTCCTTGGAGTCCCCACCGAGCACGATAGACTGCTGGATGAATGCTACCAGTCCGCCGATAAACCAGTACAGGCCAAGCGCCGAAGCGATATTGACGGTGAACACGAATATCATCACGGGTAAAATATAGCGGGTACTGCGACCAATGGCGGCGCTGACCTCCGATTGATCGGCCTGCTTGCCGGCACCAGCGTCCTTCATGATGGCTCGCAGGCTGCGAGCGTCTTTGTCATTTGGCATCAGCTGCTTGGCCTGGAAATACTGGGTGACAGCACTGGCCAGCACGATGATCAATGCCGGTACATACAGGCCTTGTGGCCCAATGGCGGCCCGGCCGAGGTCGACAATGCCAAACAGGGAACTATCGAATAATTTAATATTGTCAGACAGCTGTTGCATCCAACCGAGGTTTTGCAGTGCCGGATAGGCAAAGTCGACCATCTGGTTCGGGTCCTTAATGACGCGCTGCAGTCCAATATATAGGCCGATGAGCACCGGTAGTTGCAGTAAAGCGACGCCGATTGAGCTAAACGGATTGATGCCCCGTTCCTTATAGAGCTCCATTTGCATCTGGCCCTGTTTCACTTTGTCGCCTTTGGTTTGCTTGGCGATCTTCTTCAGTTCAGGCTGAATCTTGCGCATCAGTTTTGCCTGGTGCAACTGCTTTTTGACTAATGGCCACAGCAATAAGCGGATGATGATTGTAAAGATAATAATCGCCAGACCAAAATTATGACCAGGCAGCACTGCATAAATCAGTACCAGCAGGTTAAAAATGGGCTGCACAATAAAAGTAGTAAACATAATTTAAGTGCGCTCCTTACTATCTACTATAGCACGCGATTGTCCATCTGGCCGAAGGTGTGAGCTAGTACCTACGGCTGATACGATACCGGCCCGCTCGAGCTGCTGAATAACCGCCTCGCACAGTTCAGCCGCTGGCATCGTGGCAAGCTGTTCGCTAAAGACAGTAATAATAATATCGTACGGCGCAGCTATGTGCGCTTCCTGACCCCTGATAACTTCATATATTCTGCGCCGTATCCGCCCACGCACGACAGCTGACTTGTGAACCTTACGACTAACTACTACGGCGGCTCGATACGATGACCGCTTGGGGTTATGTAGATATTTGACAGCCAAAAGCGGTCCGCGGACGGTCTGGCCACGGCCATAAGCGTGACGGAGCGCGTTATAACCATGGAATCTATGTGCGCGGATGATCATAATTTTCCAAGATACGTTGGTGTAGATTATTCGTAAATGTACAAAATACGAACAAAAGGGCAGCCGCGCATCTCTACGCTGATAGCTTGCGGCGGCCCTTGTTGCGGCGGCGCTGCAAAAGCGAACGGCCAGCGCGAGTCGCCATGCGCTTCATAAAGCCATGAACTCGTGATCGGTGGCGCTTTTTTGGTTGGTAGGTTCGCTTTGGCATATATGTCCTTAGGTTTGTAGTTAGTTAAACATTTGCATAGATTAGCAAAATGTCATCATTGATATATAGTAACGACTAACGTCTCTCGGTGCAAGCGTAGGCATTACTTACCTACCAGTCTTTTGTCTAGACTGAGCATTAATGTACGGTCGGCGTAGTTTTCACAATGCCTAGGTTACACATTCAACAACGTTTACCCCGTATTTAACCCACTAATTTTACCAAGTTTTCCTCTTTTTGCCAAGACTTATCCACAGATTATCAGATGAGGAGCGCGGCTGTGCACAAATACGGTACAAACCGCTGTCACCCCTTCCCTGCCTTTCATAATGAAAAATTGCTTGTGGAAAAGTCCCCCCAAATCGACTATAGTAGGCGCTAGGCACACATTGACATGTGGGATAAGCAGCTGATAGACAGGCGGAGGGTAATAGCGAATGCATTCGGGTAATTTGTGGCAGGCCGTACTGGGCGAGATCGAACTTTCGGTTTCCCGCGGTAATTTTATGACATGGTTCAAGCCGACACAGCTACTAAAGTGCGACAACGATGTGGCGATCATCGGCGTCCCGAACGTCTTTATCCGACAGCAGCTGGAACGTAAATACACGACGCTGATCGTTGAAACACTGCAAAAGAACGGCGTCACGCCGGAAAAGATCGAATACAAGATTTATACCTCTGCCGCCAAAAAACAACCTGCCGAAGATCCGATGACACTGCAAGACAACCGACCGCAGCAGCTGACGCCTGCCCCGAGACCAGCTGACGCCATGGCCCGGCCCGCTTCCAAATACAGCACTGATTATAAATCAACCCCGCTCGCCAGCTCGACAAGCGGCGGCGGTTCCGGGCATACAACTTACCGCCAAGGCCTCAACGAACGCTACACCTTCGAAAATTTTATTGAAGGCTCCGGCAACGAACTTGCTTACGCCGCCTGCCAGGCGATTGCGACCAGCCCTGGTACCAAATACAACCCGTTGTTTCTATACGGCGGTGTCGGCATCGGCAAGACACACCTGATGCAGGCTGTCGGTAATGCCGTACTGGCGAATAACCGCTCGGCTCGTATCGTCTATGTCTCAAGCGAACAATTTCTGCAGGAATTCGTAACGGCACTGCGGTTCAAGAAAATATCTGACTTTACAGAGGTGTACCGGACAGCCGATGTATTGATTGTCGATGATGTGCAGTTTATTGCCGGCAAAGAAAAGGCTCAGGAAGAGTTTTTCCATACCTTTAACACCCTTCATCAGGGAAACAAGCAGATTATTATCAGCAGCGATAAACCGCCGTCCGACATTCCGGGGCTCGAAGATCGCCTGCGATCAAGATTTGTCTGGGGTATGAGTATTGATATGCAAATTCCGGATTTTGAAACTCGCTGCGCAATCATTCAGACCAAAGCCAGCACCCATGCCGTTGAGCTGCCGCCGGACGTAGTTGAATACCTAGCGAGTCACATACAGACGAACATCCGCGAACTCGAGGGTGCACTCAACCAGTTGTTGGCGTTTTGTGAAATGCGCGCCATCGAACCCAACCTAGCTATTGTCAGCGGGCTGCTTGGCAGCGCTAAGACACGCCCGAAGCACATCAGCGCCAAACAGATCATCGAGCGGACTGCCCGGCACTTTTCCATCAGCGTCGATGAAATCTTGAGCGCCAAACGTGATAAGGACATCGTTATGCCCCGGCAAGTCGCGATGTATATCCTGCGCAGCGAACTGCACCTCAGCTTTCCGAAGATTGCCCGTGAACTCGGCCGCAAGGATCATACTACCGCTATTCACTCAGTTGAAAAGATCGAGAAGGAAATCCACGTCGACAATACTATCCGTGAGGCTATCAACGATATCAAGGAACTGCTGTATGCATAAATCTCATATACCAATTGCCGTCCGTTCACATCCCTTTCTACACGTGCAGCCGAAAATAGCTACTTTTGCAATTTGCTTTTTTACTCATTTGAATTCAATACGCTGTGCACAACCTGTTCAAATCTGGGGAAAAGCCGTGCACACCATACGGGATGCGTGTGTACGAAATAAGCACTTACACACATACCTGAAGCGACATGCTGGCTGGGCTGTGCGTAAACTAGTCCAGATAGCGCCGCCTTACCTGTCCATTACCCACACCTCATCCTATGATTTTTTTGCTCAATTTACAGATACCGTCAGACATTTATCCACCCTATCCACACCCCCTACAATAACTACTACTAAGTATATAAAGATATAGTAAGGAGCAATTAACATGAAGCTGCAGGTCACCCAGGAAAACCTCAACAAAGCTCTCGGCATTGTCGCTCGAGTCGCCAGTGCACGTGGAACATTACCGATACTTGCCAATGTGCTCATAAAAACCGTCGATAACCGGCTGAGCATTTCAGCAACCAATCTAGATATCGCGATTACTCAGCATATTGGTGCCAAGGTGTCCGAAGAAGGTGCTATTACCGTCCCTGCCCGGCTGATGCAGGACTTCATCAACAGTTTGCCGGCTGGTGTCATCGAGCTGAAGCTGGAGGATCATAAGCTGCATATCACAACTGACCAGTACCAGTCAGTCGTGAATGGTGTGATGGCTGACGACTTCCCTGTTATGCCAGCCATTAGTGCCGACAGCGAGCAAAGCCGTACCTGGACGATCAATGCGTCTACCTTCAAAAAAGGTTTGCAACAAGTCATCATGGCCGCCAGCTCGGACGAATCCCGCCCGGTACTCACCGGTGTACTACTGCAAACAACCGAAGGTAATTTGTACGCTGCTGCCACGGACAGCTACCGCTTAGCAGAAAAGAACCTTGGCCCCAACAGTCAGGATGTCAGGCTGTTGATCCCGGCAACTGCTATTCAAGATTTGCTGCGCATACTCGGCGACTACGACGATAACGTCCAGGTAACGCACGATGACCAGCAAATTTTATTCCAAGCCAACGATGTCGATCTGGTTGCCCGCCTGATTGAAGGGAAGTATCCGGATTACCGCAAACTGATTCCAGCGGATTTTGCGGTTGTCGCGCGGGTCAAACGGGCTGATCTAGTTAACGTCACAAAGGTTTCCAGCCTGTTTGCGCGCGAATCAGCCGGAAGCGTAACCATTAACGTTGACGATGTTAAAAACGAGCTGAGCATACGCTCTGTGGCCTCACAGCTTGGCGAAAACACTGCCGCCGCATCTGGAGCAATCACTGGATCAGGCAGTATCACGCTCAACTCCCGTTATTTGCTGGATGCGCTGCATGCGTTTGGCAGTGACGAAGTCGAATTCTGCTTCAATGGCAAGCTGGAGCCAACTCTGCTGCGCGATTCCGGCAATAGTGACTACCTGCACATCATCATGCCACTGAAATCTTAAAAGTCATTTGAAGTCTCGTCTACGGCCGACAGACTGCTCGTACATACACGACGATATAGCGACACAGTACGACAGACAGAGCGTTCACGCGCCGGACAGTGCCCGCTGAGCCTTATGGTCTCATCGGATCACTGTTCGGGCTTCACTTCGAGACGGTAACTCTGTCTGTCGTACTGTGCCGCTAGCCAAGCTAGTATACGAGCAGGAATGAAACCTCGTCTGCGGGTGGCAGTCGTCGGGGCGGCCCCAAAATTATTTCGTTAATACGAAAAATTTTAGGGGCGGAACGGCTGACAGGACCCGAAGGAGGTTTTGAGTTTAAGCTTGTATACTTTAGTAATGATATCCGATATTCGCCTGCAGCATTTCCGGTCGTACGACGACGAAACATTTGAATTCACGCCGGCTGTCAATATTATCGTCGGCTCAAACGGTAGTGGTAAAACCAATTTACTAGAGGCAATACTCGTAACAGCCCGCGGCTCCTCGTACCGCGCCAAAGACGCCGAGCTGATTCAGTATGACCAACCATGGGCCAGGATCGACGCCCATGTTGATGGTGATATTCGCACCGTCAAGATCGTTCAGGACGCCGCAGCTACGAAAACAACCAAAACATATGAGATCGAAGGCCGCATCTTTCGCCGGCTTATGCCCGCCAAAACCTTGCCAGCCGTTATATTTGAACCGAACCATTTGTATATGCTGACGGGCTCGCCGGAACTGCGGCGTAGCTACCTTGATGACCTGCTGGAGCAGATCGATCCAGATTACGCCCGGCTGCGCAGAGATTATCGCCGGGTGCTGACGCAGCGCAATACGCTGCTCAAGCGGCTTGGCATGGATGCGTCCACACAAATATTTCCCTGGAATATTCGGCTCAGCGAACTTGGTGGCAATATAATGCAGGCCCGGCTGCAGCTGCTCGAAACGCTCAACCAAGCTGCCAGCGAACTCTATAGCAGTTTGGCGCAGCACGATACGACGGTTGAGCTGCGCTATGAAACCAAACTCCCGTCGGACGGCTACGGCTCTGCCCTGCTCCGGTCACTGGAAACAAACTTTGCACTGGATGTCGCCCGCGGCTTCACTGGCGCAGGGCCGCACCGCGAAGACGTCACCGTACTGATTCGGGGTCGTACGACGCAGACGTCCGCCTCACGTGGAGAGACGCGTACGGCCGTGCTTATGCTGAAAGTCATGGAACTGCGACTCATTGAGCAGTCACGGGCTGTCCGGCCGCTCCTGCTGCTCGACGACGTCTTCAGCGAGCTCGACGGCGCGCGGAGGCAGGCGCTCACCAATTATCTACAGGATTATCAGACTTTTATCACGACGACTGATGCTGATGTCGTGATCCACCACTTTATGGACAAGTGCACGATTATACCGCTGCAACCTCATGACTAACTTTACTGAGTGAAAAATATACGCTCGACAGGTATAGGTATCGCATCTTCCGTTATACGAGTAAGCACAAGTTTTTTTGCATTTTCAAATTCTGATGGATCATAGGTAATTTTGCCAGTTGCCCTGTCGGAAGTAAATGACGTTAGGGCTAGTTGAACCTTGATTGAGTCAGAAGTGTAATCCATTTGAATAATCGGTAAATCATCAGATGATTTATATGGTAATGTGTCTTCTAATCGACGTGATGTGAGGGGTGTGGCGGTCAGTGCGTAGCTACTTAGGTTGCCTGACGTATCGTTATTTGTAAATGCGTTGAAGGTGAACTGCCCGCGTGTACTTGATAATTTTGAAACAGTTTGTCGCTTACTGCTAAAAACTCTATATGCTTGGCTAGTCATATTATCGTATGTAAAAATATTGTTATTCCTCGTAAAGTATAATTTTCCGCCTGTCGTATGAAAATCATTTATATTATGAGAGTAGAACACTTGCCGAGGTTTATTCTCGATTGAATACACCATAAGTCCTTTGCTATCGAGTAATGCGACAGTGTTAAGATCAATTAATTGCGCACTATTTATGCGAATACGATCTGGAAATTCGACAGTCCTTTTAAGCTCTCCGGTGCCTATGTCATAGAGGGTAATGATGTTTTTGTGAACAATACTTTGATCATCGTCACCTGCAATGTCTGGTTGCCCAATTGTAACTGTAAATATGCCGTTAAGTAGCTGATACGCACGACTCGATCCTTCTGAATTTTTTTGATCGGGTAAATTTATCGGCACGGGTGATGTATCGGTGACAGATTTGTATACGTAAGCTTTGCCATTCTGATCGTCGACTAATACGAAATGTTCATCATCACTAAAATTATCTACAATGATCGAATATTCTCCTTCTGAAGACTTTGATGGCAAGGTAATATTCCCTGTCATATTTGTAGTCGTATCAATATATTCAATAGAATTCCCATCTGATTGCTCGAAACTTGCAATTACGCCGTTTTTGTAGGGAAAAGCTCCGGATATTTGCGATGCTCCGTTATACAAAGGTGTATTAGCGACAAAGGCATTTAAAGGGTTATTGTGCTTCATGACCAAGCTTTTGCTCGCACACGCGTAGCTATAGAGCGTATTGTCTTGGAGTATGTCACACCCGAGACTGCCCGAACCGACTTTGTTGAGAGTCACTTCAGGATTCAATTCTATATCGACTATAGATGTTTTCATTCGAACTATATCAACTGATGCAATCGTTTGTCGATCATCAGTACGTACATCAATAGTTTTACTACCGGCTGGGAAACGTTGCTTGATAGTCTCGCCCGGCACTACCTGTCGGCTGAATAATTGCTCACCACTGTCTACGTCGTTAATAGTGATGAGTACAGATTTGGCGTTACTAACGATCGTCAGCTTCAAAGTACCGCGTAGCAGTACGTTTTGTATCAAAAACCAACTTATAAATATTATAAATAAAAGCGCTAGTCCTAATAGTATTCGTTTACGCATAGTTACCTATTCCGGAAGTCCATTAAATAATTTATTCATTAATTCATTTATGCCTGGGTCGCGGCAATCATCTGATCCACCGGGTTGCTTGACACCGTTAATCACACAACCCCTATCTATGTGCAGATGAGGGTCAGATCCATTACCTGTACAGCGGCGCTCTCCCTCGATCGCTATTTGCTGACCTGCCGTGACTGGCTGATTTTCTTTGACACTTACATTCTGGATGTGGCCGTGCCAGTAGTAAAAGCCGTCACTGCCGACGAGCTGAAACGACTGACATCCTGCTTGGCCTTTATATGAATTACGGATATTTGTAAGTTTTCCGGATGTAATAGCATAGATAGGTGTACCCACTGCAGCATCTCCCCCTGGTTGTCTCGAAATATCAAACGCAGCACTCCCGTCGTGATGACACGATGCTCGATTGCATGGTAGCGTGCTCATGCTGGCTAAGCCACCATTTTGGCTTTTTCGCTGCGGACCTACTGGAAACGCATACCCATCAACGCTTGCTCCAGATCCGCAAGCCGATAGGCTGGCGCTAGCCGGTACGCCACTCGGAGACCCTCCAAATAATGTTCCTGTCTTGCTGGCGTCGACGAATTTTGCTGATTCCATCAGATAACCTTTTGCAAAATTAGAAGCTAACAGCCAGTACGTCATAATGACGTAATCAGCGTTCTCGCCGCGCGGGAAGGCATTGAGCTTGACTCCGTCAGGCGCACCGCGGCCGTTGTACTTAGCGGCATAATACAATAAATTTGTATTTTCTCTTTGAAAAACTACCGTGTCGAAATCAGCTTCTGGACTAGTGCCCGTATACCCTTGTGATGCTATCGGAAGTTTCGCTGACCCTAGTTGGTGCTTGAAGGCAGCATGGACCGCGTCTTTAGGATTGTTTGGATCTTTCAGGCCGTCACCATCGCCATCTGTTCCCATGGTTGCCCAAGTCGCAGCAATAAATTGCCACGGCCCTTGTGCGCCGGCAGATGAATCGCTCCACCCTGTTGTCTTGTATTGTGGCCAACCCCGGTTCTCCACCCAGAGTGTCGTGGCTACAAGTCGTGGATCTGCCGTAGGATATGTAGCGGCAACGCTGTTTATGAGGTTCCGCCAAATATCCGGTATGGATGCGGGCAAGTCGGTTGACCCAGTCCCAGCTCCCGCTCCGCAGGTCTGCGTAGCGGCAGGTTCGATATCGTAATATCCGATACCTATGTCATACAGCTGCTTTTGGGCATCACTTAGTGCGAATGTCTGGACTGGAGCTAATAGCAGCAGTATGATCGCTCCAATAAACGATAGTGATTGGATAGTTTTACGGTGTTGATATATGTACATGATTGCATGAATCCGGGAATAATCTTACCTTATTAATCGGGTTTATGGCATCGCCAGGGCAATCGCTCGGCTTCGGTACTCCCATTCCTGAACCGTCGGGTAGTATGCCAGTTATCTCCTGCATAAACGCTCTGTCTTGTTGTCCGGCAGTTGCTCGTCGGCCATCGATAGTATTGATATCAAGCGCCTGCCCGGAATAATGATCTGAGCCATCTGAATGGCAGCCATTGGTGATATAGCCAAGTCCGAGGGTGTGCTTCTCGAGAATAGCTAGTATTGTCTGTAATAAAACGGGACTTAGCGGAGTGGTCATTTTACTCGCATTCGTACAACGGGGCTCTATAGAAGCTTCCTTACCGTCTACAGTATCCTGGAGGCCTTGTTTGGCAAGAGGTTGAGTAAATGAAACGCGTGTGCCTTCGAGCGCTAGTATTTGGGCGGCAAGTGACGCGGCACTGCCGGTTGGTGTTGTTGTCGCTCCAGGAGCTGGAGCTTGTTGTGCACTGCCGTTCAGTTCAGCACAAGCATCATCCTCGCCTTCGTAACAAGCCAACCCTAGTCCGGTGATCATGTCAGCGTGGTAAAACCTGTAATGGATCAGCTCAGTATTGTTCGGATCCTTACACTTGTCAGGAATTTTGGTAAAGTCCCCTGACTGCCCGTACACTAGCTTACCCTCACGGGTTATTTGCATACCAAAGCAGGCATCACCGTATTCGAGATTCATGCGTTCCAGCCGATCACCCTCAAGCATATAGGTTTCATTTGCATAGGGATCTTCATTAGCAGGGTCATTCTCCTCGTCCGGGCTGTAGCCATACAGAGGGAAGCCATAATCGTAGGTCGGTGCGGCAGCCGTGACCTTTGATCCTCCGAGTAGTGTTAGTGCCATACTACTAAAGGTTGATGGTAAACGTGTCAGGCTGGCAATCGCCTCAGATGGAGATTTAGGGGTTTTCATATACAGGGCCGCTGCCACCGAATCACTATTGCGTACATTAAAATACTTTTCGTAGCTGTTAGCCCGTGCCAATGTTTCGGCTTTTTCAATTCGCGCGATTTGCTTAACTTCTGCAGTCTCTGCAGAAGTCAGCTCACGACCTCCCATGGCAATAAATTTGTCGTTAGCGGCCATTCGTGCACCGATGTTTGCCTGCCCGCCCCTTTCAGCTCCACGTGCAAGTAGATCCAACCCTCCGGTTGCAAAAAAGTCCCGAGCCATTGCGATCAATTGCTCCTGCGAGGTGTTGAATGGCTTTAGCGCTAAATCAACTCCTTTAGATGCAAACTCTGAAGCCTGTTTGATCAACGGAGCATCACTTGCCGCATCAAGCACGACGCACACATCGGCCCTACCGACTGGTGTATCAAAGCCAGTCGGTACCTGGTTAGCTACCTGGAATATAAGCGGCAGTTCCTTGGAGCCTGGCTTAGCATCCTTAAGATAGTCAGTGCCTGTTGGAGATTGTCCTAACTCTTGCTGAATTCCAGGGTCGTCATAAAAAGTCGTCTGGGTAACGGGGTCAAAGAATTTCTCGCTTTCTACACCGAGTTGCTCGGCATTGAAATCGTCACCAGTTGGGACTTGTGATCCCATTGTAATCACATCCATCCCAATTCGTTTATACTGTTGCTGATTCTCTAGGTTTTTGTCTTCAATTGAATCGCTAAAAGCTTGTACGCCACATACAACGCCAGCTACAACGGTCGGACCGAACGCTCTTTCTAGAAAAGATATAAGTTTATCAGAGATGGCTTTGATTTTAATTCGGAGCGGGCTTTCCACGCCGCCAGGACCATTTCCTAGTTCGGCAGCTCTTGCCTGCCGCTGTGTCTCCCGATACTTGGCGTAGGTGTCGGCTTGAGAGCGGACGGCGTTTTTGAGGGGGTGAAAATTAACTCCAGCCCGCTTATTCAATAGCCTAGCTCCTATGAACGAAGATATTTTATTCAGTCCAACACTTTCTGTCGCTGTGCGAGTTACTGCTCTTCTTTGTCTAAATTTCGAGTCACTTAGGTCAGCTCCTCTGATGTCAATCGGATTGCCATCGATATCAACCCCCTTTATTGAGCCAGACAGCGGCACCCCTTGCCGCTCCATGTCGTCTACAAATCGGGCAGATTTTGCGTCGTCGATGATGCCGTACCCAATTATTCGTTGAGTTCCCGGTTGGTATATAGATTTGAGGCCAGATTCGTTGTTTAAACGTGCTTCCCATGGGTCGGCGAATTTGTTGGCAATCACACCAAGCCGGCCCTTGGCGGTACGACCTGCCGCCACGTACAAAAGAAACCGGCTCGATCGATAATCTCCAAAGTCATCACCGATACCAAAATGAAATCCCTGGAGGATTTGAGCGGCATGTATAAACTGCAGAGGACCTTGCAGTATCGTAAACGCACCGAACAGTAATCCTATAATTGTGCCGATAATACCACCGCCGACTAAACCTTTTTTCCGATTAGCCAGTACCCTGTTCGCTAAATTTTTACCAACGCCAGCAATACCGCCTTTAAAAAATGAACCAGCCAGGTCTGTTGCTCCTCCTGTAGACAGTAGCTTGTCCTGTGGTGGCCCACCCGACTCAGCATTTTGGAGTTCGTTTTTATCAGATATTTTATCATCCGACGATCCAGCTGGATTATACAGACCTTCACGCTCGCCAATGTCTTTAAACCTATCGTTATAGGCCGACTGCTCCATGCCACGTTCGTCGTTACGGCTAATTCCGGTGATTTTGTTCAAATCATCGGTAGTCGTCCGTTCCTTCTGGTCGTCGTATATCGCCATTGCTCTTAGTCCTTATGCTCTATCATACACCGGGGGTCAGCCGATTGGAAAGGTCAATCGTGCCTGCTAGCGGCGCTGCTGTGCCATCCTGTTGTGAAGATATTTGTTGTACCTGCTGCGGGTTGGTGGTTATTAGTCCAGTTTCTGTCGGGCTGGCAACTACCTGTATGTGGACATGGTTTTGTCCGGCAAAGAACAGCCCCTGGCCTACCGGGAACTGCGCCAAACGCTTCTTTTCTTCGGTCGTCAGTTTGAACACATCCGACAGTACATCGACAGCCGTCGGTGATTGCTTCAGCAGGAACTGCATCGAAGCGTTGGCGACGATCGCCCGGCCCATCCGGCTGCCCATAAAATCTTCAACATCCTGGGTAATGGTGGTGATACCGAGGTTGTATTTGCGGGCACGCTTGGCGAGGCTGAATAGGAAGTTGGCAGAATCTTCATATTTCATCAGTTGCCAGGCCTCGTCGACAATCAGCAGGCGCTTTTTCTGGTCAGATTTCGTCTTGTTCCAAATGTAGTTCAGGACGATGTACATGGCGACTGGCCGCAGCTCGTCTTCCAGATCGCGGATATTGAACACAACTAATGGATTGTTAATATTGATATTCGATTGCTGGGAAAAGATGCCGGCGAAGGTGCCGCTGGTGTATTTGCGCAGGCGCTGCGCCAGCTGGGGGCCGCTGCCACCCATGTGCAGTAGCGTCTCGTATAGATCGATAATGGTTGGCGGCAAGCCGCCGTGTGTCAGCGGATCGTTAGTAATGCCTGCCTTGGCGTAGGTTTCGATCAGAGCGGCATCTAAGTCGGACTCTTCAACTGGGCTGAGCGCTGGCATGAGTGTCGCATTACCGCCCATCATTTGCGCCTGGGCGCCGCCCATCATCAGCCGCAGCAAGCCGTGCAGTGTAATAAGGTTTGATCGCAGGGCGTTGTCTGCCTCATCAATTTCGACAACTTGTGGCAGGTCAAACGGATTGATACGAGTCGTTGAGCCAAGACTGAGGCGGACATAGGCGCCGCCGACGGCCTCGGCCATCCGCTCGTATTCGTTCTCCGGATCGATAATAAATATTTCAGTTCCGAACATCAGGCTGCGCAGGGCTTCAAGCTTAACGGTAAACGATTTACCGGCTCCCGACTTGGCAAATACGACTGAGTTGCCGTTTTCCAGCGAAAATCGATCAAAGATCACTAGCCCGGAGTTGTGCATGTTAATGCCGTACAATATGCCGTTATCCATCGACAGGTCTGCGGACGTGAACGGAAAGCTGGTGCTCAATGCGCCGGTACTGATGTTGCGCCGGATCTGTAATTGATCGGTGAACTGCGGTACGGTGCTGTTGAGCCCCTGTTCCTGCTGCGACGTCGCCGCTTTGGAGTAGACCAGCTGCTGTCCGAGTAGTGATTCAACTTTGTGGGATATAAACTCCAGTTCGTCTGTCGAACCGCCATATACCGTAAAGTACAGCCCAAAGCGGAAAAAACGCTCTTCGCCGACCTGCAGCCGATCGCGCATTTCCTCGGCGTCCATAATGGCGGCTTGCTTTTGCGGATCGCGGACGCGGCCCTTTTCGCTGTCGATTTGTATGCCGGCTTCCAGCTGCGTCACCTTTTTGCGCAGATTCTCCAGCACAACCTGACTTTCTACCGGATAGATGTACATAGACAAATCCATCACCTCGTCCAAGTTGACCATGCTGCTCATCCAGCCGGTAAAGAGCTGGCGCGGATAGCCGTAGACGTAGAAGGTCCGGGCATAGCGTGTACCGAGGTGGAACAAGCCGCTTTCGTACTCAATTGAGCTGGGCGCGATAAAGTCGCGCAGTGCCGTAATACCCTTCTGAAAAGCCTGGCTAACTTCTTGTTGTTCGCGGGCACGCTGTTCGTTGGCGATGGCCACAGGATCCATTTGAGCACTTTGGTTCTTACGCTTGAATATTGCCATACTACTCTAACTCCCGTTGCAGGTGCGGCTGAACTGCCCTGCCCTCGCCTTTAGTAATAATATCGGCGTCCATATTTTCATAATTTTTGAGTTGCTGCCGTGTCGCCGTGTCGGGATTGTAGGTGTCGTAGTAGAGTTCAATAAGTTCTTGGGTATCAAGCGGCAACCCTTGAACGCTGCACTGCCTCAGGCCACTCAACGCTGACTGAACGCGGTTCCGTAACTCGGCTTTGGCTTTTTCGAGGTCAGCTTCGTTGATAGTGACGTGCTGTTCCTTGTGGTTGAACAGGGCCGCCACACCGCTGAAGAAGTTTTTGCTCTGTGTCAGCGGCTTCACCTCTTCCTGGTTCGGGAAATAAGGAACAACGATGTAAAACCGCTTGTCCATAATGTTGGTCTGTTGGCTGAGCGCGTCGATGTAGCCAATGTAGTCGTCCATCAGTAGTGCCAGCAGCATATTGTCATGTTCAGTCCGTATTTTGTCGAGCTTTTCTATATAGGGCTGCAAGTCGACCTTTTGAGATCGGATAAATATCTGCACCGGGAAATACAGCGAATTGAGGAAGCTCTGGTAGCTGTATTCGATAGCCTCTTGTTCCTGCTGGCTCATCAGATCAAAGTTAATGCTCTTCAGCATAATAACCGACCGGAAGCTTCCGTCGTTCATGATCACAATCCCGTCACGAATTTCCGCTATCTGCAACGTATTTTGGGTACTATTCGGGTTTGTAGCGGGTTGCCCGGCATTTGCTGTTGGACCGCCGGGCTGAGTATTTTGACCGTATTGAGGTGCCTGAGGGTTCATGTGAATGTCTACTATCCCACCGTAGCTCTATCTTAGTAACTTCCCAAACTCACTTTGTCTCGTGGAGCGAAACGACAACTTCGCCATTCAGGCCGATGCTGCGTGCCTGGGCCTCCCGAGCTATAGTTGCGACGTTCAGGTCGTTATTGTTTGCTAGATCAAGTATAACAGGACTCGGTATGGCTGTCACTGGCGGTTGTGATGTTTGCTGCGAACTGCCAAGCGGGGTTGCCTGGACGCCAGGACTACGCATATGCGCGTAGTTCGATATGATTGCTGGCTGCGTCACCAGAGGCTGGGCGGGCGCCATCGGCATTTGCTGTGGCTGTACAATGCTCTGCGGATAATAGACAGGCGATGGCAGCGTCAGATCATACGGATACGGCGTATTTGGCGCGAGACCCGGCAGGCTGGCGAGCGGCGCTGGATTTGGCACGACAGCGTGTTCAATCGGCGCGACATTATGCATGTGCCAGTATTCCGGCTGCGTCGCTACCTGCTGCAACCCCGATGTCTGCTGACTCGCCGTCGCTGGCTGCTGCGTCGGCACTATCTGTCCTGTTGGCTGCTGCGCCGCCATCTGCTGCACGATCTGTTGCCGGTGCTGATTGGCCGCCTGAGCCATCATGGTGTCGAACTTCTGAGCCACCGGATTGTTCTGTGTATCAAATATGTCAGATGTAGCCGTCGTATCATAATTCGGGACATCTTGCGGCAAGCTCGAAGGAGCTATCAGCCGATCAGAGCTACTCGCTTGCTGTCCACTGCCAACCAGTGAATGCATAAAGTACGCTGGATCAACATTTTTGACTGCCCAGCCGCGGCTGTCAATAGTGTCTGCAAGGGCTTTGAGCCGGCTGGTAACTTCAGTCGGTGTCAAGTTGCTGATGTGCGCCTGCTTGACAGCCTTCGGGACTGTAATCGTCACCAATTCTTTCGCACCCGACTGATTCCAAATCCGCTTGCGCGGCTTGAAATAAAATCGTATCTTCGCCAGTGCCCACACCTCTGTCGTTTGCTGCTTGCTCCACGGAAACGCAAAAAACGCTCCAAAAGCCACGAACGGCAGCAGAAAAATTGCCATGAATGCAGCCCCTTTTGCTACCGATATGAACGTCAGATACGCTGCTATTACAGCTATAGCTGCATAGATACACTGCCGCAGCGTCAACGGTCCGATGAGCGTATCTTCAGCTTCAATATCTTGGAGTACTTTGTAGGTGGCCATGCTTAGTTAAGTATAGCAAGGCTTGGCCGGAAAAAATACGCATCGTACCTATCGGTCTCAGGTCACAACATCGTTATCGAGTTCTACTAAATTCCCTAAGAGCATGCTTCAGCATAACAATTACTTCGTCCGGGGCATCATCATTCGTATAGTCGCTGATTAGTTTGTTTCGAACTGCTTGCGTTAATTGCTTAAATTCGTCACTTGGCACGACTGGTATAGATCGTGCTTCACGTATAGCTTTTGCCTGGCTGCGAATTTCTTGAGCAATATCTTCACTCAATTTTTCCAGCTTGGCATCTTCAAATAGTGATACATAAGCAGGGTCAACTTGGGCGCGTATGTTGGCGAGATTTTGTTCGGCTTGTGCCTGTTTGTCTATAGTTGAACCCTCGACTCTATCAAGCGGAGCAGGCTGTACGCGGGTACCTACTATTCTTCTACCTGTTATGTCCATGCCTCTTGCTAACATGGCTGCTTCCTGTTGACGCATCGCATCTCGTTGAGCGCGCGTTGACATAGTTTCAATAGGCTGTTTAGCCTGCTCCAGTTGCGCTGCACTGTAGGGATTTACCCGCAACTTCGTTAAACGCTCAGCGTTCCAATGATTGTCATCTGCGAATGGATCCGGCTCAGGCGTTTCGACTTGTTTTCTGGCTAGAAGTGATCCAAGTTTCTTGACATAACCTAAATAATGAGCGCTGTTTCGTCCTGCCTCATCTTTTCGTTCAGTAATAAAGCGTTTAGTACGACTTTCACTAAGTGCTGAGCCGTAGCCAGTGAGTGATGGAGGGCTTTGTTTCCGAGTTGTTCTGACTACGTATGTATCTTCGGTTTCACCCACTGTTTGTTTCGAGATTATTCCTTTGTCCTGAAGTGTTTCAAATGTCGCCACTAGTTCTGGAACAGTAAGTGAGCTACCATCATCATGGTCTATGCTATGGGGTGTAGAGTTTCCGTAAGCTTCTTTCGGGGCCTGTCCGGTCAACAGTTTTTCGTACCCTTCCGGTGTAATAGCAGTAGTATGATGATTTTGTACAGTAAGCTGAATTGCGTCCCATTCTGAAATACTCATAGGAACATCGGTTAGTTGGTCGGTAGTCAAAAATCCACGAGGAAATTCAGCACGAGGCTCGGTGGGTGGGGTTGATCGAGGTGATTCCATGATTTAATCCTAGCATAATAATGTACTATTGTCAATAATCGTAAGTAGTATAATCTAGATGAAGCCAATCGATGAGAGTAGTCTAATGGTCTTGATCGCGATTTTGTCGATCTCGAGCGACTGCTAATGGATCTACGCCCTGGCGGTTGCGCTGTAGGCTTTCTTCCTGATACGGTCTTTGACCGTATAAGGTCTGTTCGTGTGCGTCTGCAACGGCACCTCCAAACGTAGCTGTACCTGGTCGTCTATTTTCAACAACTCGTCCATTCTGTACACCCAGTCCTTGACGGGTACCGTAAATAGCTTCGGTGTTAACCTCTGGCCCATAAGCTGTGTTGCTTTCCATATTTTCCATTTTAGCCCGTATTTGACCTAAGGTTACTTCGGATTGGTATCGCTGAGTTGTAGGTACGGAGGTAGGATCGGCAGCTGCTTGCTCAAGTACGGACGCGTGCCGTGCTTGAGCCCCGTTCATGCGACCCATCATGTTACGGATTGATGAAGGTTTGTTACGTGCTAATGACATACCATCTGTACCGCGAGCAGCTTCAACGGCCATATCTTCAAATCGTTCACGATATTGAATACCGATTTGATTCGAAGATGCACGAGCGTTACCGCTATCAATGATATCGCTTAACAAAGCCGAACCCATCCCATAAGATGTTTTAAGATCATTACGCCCTGCTCGCTCTGATGTTCCGCGCATTTCTCCCCACATTGAATCAGCGAGTACTTTATTGCCACCGGAAACCCTGGCAATTGTTGAATACATCTGTGTATCGTCATCATAGCCAGTTCCTGTTGCTGCTAACTGCTTGGCTGCATATACTTGACGCGCCTTGCCGAATCCGCCACTTGCTTTTACGCCTGCAATTGACTGCTCTACATCCTCGCTATTCATGCCATAATCTCGCGCCATTCGGTTTCGTGCTTCAAATGCTGAGCCATAAGTCATCGCCCGCAAGGAATCGTCCTTGAACATAATGCCTTGTGCTTTCTCCGATTTGGCAAATGCTCCGGCAGAAACCGCCATTTTTTGGTCGTAGGCTTCTCTACCTCTTCGGCCAAATCCAAGGTTACGAGTTGACCCCCTTGCAGTAAGCGTATTCATTGTCTTATTGTTGTATAACTCTCCGGAACTGGCCTTCTGTTTGCGCGTAGCCATTGTGTTGCCACGGTACTTCCTGAGCCGGTCAAATCCGCCGCGGCTGCGGTCGTTGAAGCTGCCGCCGATAGTACGCATTAGACCGCCGGCAAACTTGAATGTCAGCGGAATGAGGAAGTACGGCATGATGTAGGCTGCAAAGGCCATAAGTTGGCTAATGGCATCTGCCTTGCCTATGTCGCTGCCCACCGCGACCACTGCAAAAACCTTTCCAACTGCCAGGAACGCAACGATGATCGGGAACATCATTAGGGCTTTGGTGAATGATTCATACCAGAGCTTGTAGACGCTCTGTGTATTTGGCAGGATGGAACAGGCGATAGCGATCGGTGCAAATAGTATCAGTACAATTATGATGAGCTGTCGAACGATGAGTACGAGAAATGCGATAGCCACTGCCATAGCTGCAGTTACGACGAAGCTGAGCAGTCCGACGATGCCGAGAGCAGCGATAGCACCGCCACCAATGATGTTCATGATGAGTTGTCCGGCGACATCGAGCTGAATACTATTATCTAGATTTTTGAACGGTAAATAAATAATCTGCCGTATCCCTACCCCCAAGTCATTGGTTAGTATGACGAAGAATTTCATAATTTCCCACGACAACGCGATGCCAACGATGGCAAAAATTAACCGAGGCAGTATCTTCTTGATTGTGTATGCGTCAAGCACTTCAAACCCGAGGGCCTGCGCAATAACCATGGCAAGGGCGGCAATGACAAGTATGGCCAGTGCAATACCGCGGAAGGTCTGCCAGGCGCCGTAGTAGCCTTTCCCGTCTTCGGTAGAAAATATTTTTTCCTGGTCAACTGATAGCAAGCTAACAATACCTTCATCGAGCGTTACGATGACAGCGTTCATGCCCTGGATAGTCGGACATAAAAGCCAGGTCAAAGGATTGCGCTTTTTAAAGTCACAGTCGAGACTAGGATCTGCCGCTCCTGCTGCGCCCGAGGTACTATCGGTTTTCTCGGCCGAGCTGCCTGGGTTGGCTGCTACGTAAGCTTTAAATTCATTCGCATACTTTGCATCACCGAGTCTTTTAGCGATAGATTGACACTCTAATTTGGCATCATTGCCACTGTCGACACCGAAACCGACGACGGGTGCATCCGTCTTGTCTGCAGTGTAGCCATATGTTGTGAGGCTTACCGTGTCAGTTTTGATGTCATAGACGTGTATAGGAAATTTATTTGCCGGCTGGTCATTGACGTTAGCAGGTAGTAGCGATGCGTTACATCCTTTGTCGGCCACGACATTTTTGTACATTATATAGTACATGGTCTGGTCGGGAGCGATGTTTGGAATATTGCCTTGGAATAGCTTGGAGCCGATCAAATTCAGCATGGTAGTTTGAGCGGTACCGTCATTCTTTGGAAAGTATGAACCGGCTACTTTATTGAATATCAGGTCAGCGGGCTGAGTATAGTCTCCTGTGTACCCTGCTAGATTTAATAAATTTGAGAACCAATTATTTTCATTATTACAACCAAGCCTACCGTCGCCAGCGTCTATGTGGAGACCCACGCGGGCTTTGTCACCTGCAAGCCATTTGCCTGATTTGATATCGGCCTCACTGACGCCTTCTTTCAGGTAACATTCCCCTGACTTGAGTGCGGAATATGTCGACCAGACTGTTGCTTGCTCGGCGACCGTCATAGTATAGAAGGTACCGGTTGCAGTGCCAGGGTCTGCTGCGATGGCAGCATAAGCTGTAGAGCTAGTCTGGGGTAATATGCTGCTGAGCGCGGTAAAGCTGACGAGCGCTACCGCGATAAGATAATTGAATCGTTTGAATGCTTTTTTCATGATTTGCCGTTTAATGCTGGCGGACCCACACCAAAGTTGTCTGATACTTACATACTATATCATAGACCTGGCAGGTAAACACAAAAACTTACAGAGGGTTGTATATCTGTAATAAGCAGGATATATTAGCAATAAAGCAGCCATGAAGATAAAATTATCATATATGAAAAAAATTATAACTTTAACGTTATTAGTGCTCGGCATCATCAGCATTAGCGTGTATGCCGCGCCTTCGCTGACTGTATATGCCGAAACCCTCGGCGAAAGAGCGCAGTGCCAGGGCGATCGCACAAGTTGTGTCTGCCCAACTACTGGCGCGCGGCCAGCCGGCTGTACCGATCCTGCGACGACGGATGAGCCGATTATTGATTGCAATGATGACGGTAAATTCGACAAGAACTGTAACCTTTTTACCAAATATGTTAACCCGCTCATCATCCTTCTATCCTCGATGGTCGGTGTGGCTGTCGTCTTCGGCATCATCTACGGCGGTATTCAGTATTCTGCTTCGGCCGGAGATCCGCAGAAGGCCGCCAAAGCCAAAAACCATATTCGTAATTCCATTGTTGCCCTGCTATTCTTCTTCTTTTTGTATATGCTATTGAAGTTCTTGATACCTGGAGGTAGCCTGATAACGGGTTAATGATTATGCTGACACAATTTTTATCACGATTTGCGGTTTCGGAAGAGTGTGCCGCTATAGAACCATCATTTTTTGGTCTAAAGCCGTGGTACCACTATCTCGATACTGATGCAAAATGCAATGTTATTGATTTCAATTTCCTGGACATCAACGGCCGCAGCGATATTGCGCTGATCGCACTTGCTATCGTCGATGACCTGCTTCGTATCGCGGGGATCATAGCTATCGGCTACATCATATACGGCGGTATACTATACGTGACTAGCCAGGGTTCCCCCGACCAGACACAAAAGGCCCAAAATACGATACAAAATGCTTTGATCGGGCTCGTCATCGCCGTACTCGCCATCTCGGCAGTTGCATTCTTCGGCAGTAGAATAGGATAATGTATATGATGAAAAGATTTTCCGCACTACTCCTGACAGCTCTAGTCGCAGTTTCGCTTGCCGGCGGCGTCGGCACCGCGTCTGCTTTTGCTCCACTCACCGGTGTCAACACACTGGCAGCTACTGGATACGAAGTTGATATTTCACCATTACCGAAGGCTGATGCCGACGAAACTAGTGTCCGGGCCATATTCGCTGTTGTATTTGGCATCATCGGCGCGTTGTCGCTACTCATGCTTACAATCGGTGGATTCCGCTACATTACATCGGAAGGTGATCCGCAGGCCGCCGCCAAAGCCAAAGGGACAATCATTTACGCACTCGTCGGACTGGTTATATCAATCGCTGCGGTCAGTATCGTCAGCTTTGTCTTATTGAGGGTTACTTGATCATGTACAAACTTACTATCATACGATTTGTCATGTCACTGGCCTTTATTGCTGCCATGCTGTTCCCTGTCTTGCCGGCCCATGCGGCGACAAACCCATTCGGTAGCTTAGAATGTGCGAAAGCCAGAGAATCTCCGGTTTGCAAATCCACAGGTGGCAACCCCATATCCGGTGAAAACGGGATTATACGTAATGCGACCAGGCTCATTGCCACTCTCGCGGCCGCAGTAGCGATCATCATCATCATCTTGGCCGGTATCCGCTACATTACCTCAGACGGCGACGCTGAGGCCGTAGCAAAAGCCAAACGGACGATTATTTTGGCTGCTGTCGGTCTAGTCATTATCGCTCTTGGCCAAGCACTTATTAATTTCGTATTAAACAGGGTTATATAATGAAAAAATATATTGTTGGTTTACTAATGGCGATAACGATGATTAGTGGTGGCATAGGTTTCACCGGTCAGGCGCTGGCAGCCCCTGCACCGACAAGTTCGGCAAGGGCTGAAGTGTGTGCTGGTGTCAACGGCCAAGTCACGGGAGGGTGTAGTACGACGAGCGGAGCGAGTATTTCTAAGATATTAAAAGGCCTTATCAACCTCCTCAGCGTCATTGCTGGTATAGCGGCGGTGATTATGATCATCATCTCAGGACTCAAGTATATTACTTCTTCTGGCGAGGCGCAGGCTGTGTCGAGCGCTAAACGCACGCTAATCTATGCCGTTGTCGGCCTCGTTGTGGTAGCCGTGTCACAATTCATCGTCCATTTCGTTCTTACGACCGTATAGTAGTTATGCTTGCATTATCGGTGTTAGATGTGATATAAATAAGTTGAAATTGAAACAATAAGGAAAGGTAATTATGATTACTAAACTAAAAAAATTAACATTGATTGTAGCAGCTGCACTTGCTCTGAGTGTACCTGCGCTCGTTTCGTCGACAGGCTATGCAGCAGATCCGGTACCGGCGGTAGATGTTCAAAGTGGACTTAATTGTGGTGCCGACTTCAACCTCAACGCCACAACAGGTTGTGCTGACCCAACGACTGCTTCTGGTAATGGACTTACTAACCTTGTCCGTAGGATCGTAAATATTTTCTCGGTCATTGTCGGCGTTATTGCTGTCATTATGATCATTATCGGTGGTCTGAAGTACATTACCTCCGGTGGCGAATCAAGTAACGTGTCGGGTGCGAAGAATACGATTATTTATGCAATCGTCGGTCTTATAGTTGTCGCATTAGCTCAATTCATTGTTCGTTTTGTACTTACCAATACAACCGGCCTTACGACAGGATAGTTTGGTAATGTTACTGTCTGAAAAGCTCGCTTCGGCGAGCTTTTTTTATTAGTGTATTTTAGTTAATACGTATGTTACACAAAAATAACCCCTAGGTGTTAATGTCTAGGGGTTATTTAAATTATGAAATTCAGTCTACAGAATCTGAATCTTCTTCACGGTATCCTGCTTGACCTTGCCAAAGCTGATGGTCAGGACGCCGTCTTTCAGGACAGCTTCGATCTCCTCTTCTTTAACTGGCACTGGCAGTGCGATGCTGCGTGAGAATTCACCCCAGTAACATTCCTGCAGGAAGTAATTTTCGACGTCATCTTCGTTGCCGGCAGATAGGGTGCCACGGATAGTCAGTGTATTGTCGGAGATGCTGACATCAAGGTCGTGCTTGTTGACACCAGCAGTGCGAGCTTTGACAACCAGCTTTTCTTTGGTTTCGTAGACATCGACAGCCAATTGGCCAGGGACGCTTTCTTCTTCGTCCCATTCGTCGGCTGCAGGAGCTGCCGGTCCGGCAGGACTTGGTGATGAACCGAGATCATCGTCACCGAGGAATGCTGCAGTCAGTTCATCCTCTTCCATCAACAAATCGTCGTCGCGAGATCGTCGAGCCATAATAATATTATCCTCCAATAAGTAGTGTTATAAACGTTAGATAAGAGATGCGGCCGCCGTGTGGTGCCCTGCTCCATGCTTTGATATTCCAGACAGACATATTGCATGTAGAATACTGTCATTCTGGATGTGCTTGCATTTTTGTGTTATTAAAAGTATATCTAGTATCGTAACTCCTTGCAACTAACTCTAGCAGTATTTACAACGCATTAATCACAACATGAAGCTTTTTGACGATCTGATTTCCTTGCTCGCTCCCTACGACTGCATCGGCTGTAACGCCGAGGGCCGCCTGATTTGCACGAATTGCCGTAGTGGGCTGCAGTCGGCGATTAAGCGTTGCTATCGCTGTCACGCCAGTGGCCGGAACTTCGCAACCTGCCCGGCATGCTGCCCAGCGTCGCCACTGAGCTCGGTGATGGCCGCCACGCGTTATGACGACATTGCCAAAGACGTTATCTGGCGATTAAAATTTGGTCGGACGCGCGGCGCGGCAAGCGAAATCGCCGATATAATGGTGCAGCAATTACGTCTGCAGCGAGTGCTATCTACGGTACCTGATCTTATCGTTACGCATGCGCCAACGGCGACGTCACGTGTCCGGCAGCGTGGCTACGATCAGGCTAGCTTAATTGCCCGTTCCCTGGCATCTGGTAGTCATGTTCGGTATGCCCCGCTACTGGCCCGTATGGGGCACCAGAAGCAGATTGGCGCTGACAAAGCCCAACGGGCAGCTCAGCTGATGCATGCCTTTCGCGTCATCAATCACAGCCGTGTCCGCGGCGCGCATATTACCTTGGTTGATGACGTTGTCACGACCGGAGCGACACTCGAAGCCGCCGCGCAGACATTACTTGATGCTGGTGCCAGACGGGTTGATGCGATTGCCTTCGCTCAGGCTTAGTTATGTGTACAAAATAAAAAGACTTGCAAAACGAATTTCGCAGGTCTTTTTATTTGGCGGAGAGAGAGGGATTCGAACCCTCGCAGGGACTCTCGCCCCTCTAACGATTTAGCAAACCGTCCCCTTCAGCCACTTGGGTACCTCTCCATGGGACAATTGACTAGCTTATTGTACATGAATTTCTACAAGTTTCCACTACCTGAGCGCTCTCTGTTAGTAAGTTAGCTGCTCAATTGGCGCAAAATTGTCTGTCAGCAGCTGCCCGGTCTGCTGAAATGGCACTTTCGAAACTGCTGTATCTGGCGTAATCTTGGCAAAAGTTTTGTCACTGTTGGTAGCGTAAAGTATGAAGTTTTGGCGACCGTCACTAAGTCGGGCGGCCGGATCCGCCAAATAGAGTGCGACATTATCAAAAGTTTGTTCGTACGTCGTTTGTACGGCACGCAGGTACGGATCGTTATTGTTTAGATAATTTCCAATGAGATTAACGACGATGACGCCGTCGCTACTAAGGTTTTGCTTCAGTCTCTCGGTCGCTTCCAGAGTAGTCAGCTGAAATGGCGGGCTGAGCGACGAAAAAGCATCCATGTATATCAAATCGTATGTGCCGGTGTTTTTGTTGATGAATGTCCGGCCGTCTTGGTGATGAATGGTCAGGCGTGGATTGTCCTTGAACTCAAAGTGCTTACGAGCCAGCTCATCGAGTTTCGGATCGATCTCTACGACATCGACTGCGGTAGTGGGAAATGAGTCTACCAGTGCCGAAGGAAAAGTGTAGGTCCCGCCACCGACGACCAAGACTTTGCCCGGTTTGCCGTAGCGCTCGGCGGCTTCATAAAAATGCTGGACGTATGACAACACTAACTCCTTAGAGCCGTTAGTCGGAACGGCAGATTGAATGCCGCCTCGGTCGGTCGTCAGGATGTTAACGGGAACAGCATTATACAATGTGCCGAATACCTGGTAGCGGGTGTATGAGCTGTCCACATCTGCCAGGAGGTTCGAAGGATTGCTCGTATTTATTATGCCTATGCCACCCAGTAGCAGTATGCCGACAACAAACAGGCGTATGCCCTTCCAGGCGTGACGATCAATTATAAATGACGTCAGGAGCAACAGTCCTGCAACTCCAATAACGATTTGACGCGAGCCAAATAGGCCGAGTAGGAAGTATCCACAGGAAAATGTCCCAATAATACTTCCTAACGCACCCGCCGCTTCGAGACGGCCGATTGAGCGGCCAGTTTGTTCTAGGGATTTAACCTGAATTTTTGCGAGATGTGGTGACACCATGCCGATCAGAAAGCTGGGGACACCGAAAAGCAGCAAGGCCGCAATTACCGCGCTAAGGCGCAGGTCAAGATTGAAACTGGCGATAGCATTGAGGAGTGGTTCCTGGGTAAAGCTAATCAGCAGTACGGTCAAGGCGGCCGCAAAAAGTATGCTGCCAACAAGGGTGTTGTCGGGGCGCTTGTCGGCGAGTAGCCCGCCTGCCCAATATCCTAAAGCCAGTAGTCCGAGGATAACACCAATTATTGCCGTCCAGACATATAACGATGTTCCGAAAGTAGGCGCGATCAGACGTGCACCGACAATTTCCAGTACCATGACCGATGCACCGGTCAGGAACGCTACGAATTCGTACTTGTATGACCGTAAAAAGTTGAGAGTATTCATTTAATATAAGTATAGTGCCTGGCAGTCAATCAGGAAACAGCACTATCTGGCGGAAGGGGTGGGATTCGAACCCACGGTACCGTTGCCGGCACGACGGTTTTCAAGACCGCTTCCATCGACCACTCGGACACCCTTCCTTGGCGTCAATCGTAGACCAAGATAGACTTGTTATACGATGGTCATTAACAGGGGTTGATTATAGCAGACAACCGTTGCAAGCGCTACTGCTCGCCCGCAGGTTTTGTATCAGGCAGCAAAATCGAGTACAATATCGCTTATGGATGGTCAAAATCAAACTTCTGAGGACACTGCCAATTCTGACCCTCATGGCTCGGTGGTCATCTCTCCGACAGTTCCGCAAAATCCGGCTCCGGCCATAGTATCACCGACGCTTCCAAGCCCGCTGGCACCGCAGCAAACGATCCAGCTTACCGCTGCGCCATCTGCAGCACCAGCACCTGCTACAAATGCCCCTGCACCGGTCGCACAGCCCGCAGTCGAGCCTTACCGCGCTGTAGAACCGCCAAAGCCGACAGCTGCTCCAAACCCCGTTTCAGTACCGAGCTCATCGCAAGCTGAAAACTCAAGTGTACCGCTAGCAGCCGGCGCGGCATTTCAAGCACAGCCCCAGAGCACGAGCCCAGTGAATGCACCGGCCTTTCCTCAATCCCAAGAGTCAAATCCGTATGCTATCCCACTAGATGAGGCATATGTACCAGATGGCGGCACGCAGAACGCACCAGACGGATCGCAGGCGATATCCTGGACGGCAGCCGAGTTTGCCCACCACCCAAAACAGATGTACTGGTACGTTGTGCTGGCTACCATCGCAGCTTTTGCCGCGATTTTGACGTATGTAATCAGTGATATCGTAACTTCCATCGTTGTCGTGGTTTGCGCCGGTCTATTCGGCTATATGGCGTCCCGCCAGCCGCGCGATCTCAACTTCGCGCTCGACTCTACCGGTATATTGGTGGGAACTAAACACTATCCTTACGCCGAATTCAGTACCTTTTCGATATTTGAGGATGGTGACCATTGCAGTATCGATTTCGCTCCGCTCAAGCGCTTTGCGCCAGTATTAACAATTTCCTATGTTCGCGAACAAGAAGATGAGATTATGTATGTTCTCAATCAGCACCTGCCCTTCTCGAACCATAAGCGTACGATGATTGATACGCTGATGCACCGCATAGGATTTTAACTTGAGCTATGGCAAAAATTTCTCCCGTATCTTCGCGGTCCCAGCCGCTGCATAAATCAAACAGTATTTCGTTGAAACGCTTGGTCATCGTTGTCTTTGTCATTTTGGTCACACTTGCCGGTTTGGCGGCAGGCTGGCAGGCGCATCGTGAGAAAGCCGTTGCCGCCGACAAAGCCCGCTTTGCTCAGGCCGAACAAGACATCAGCCGTATCTCTCAAAATATCATCACGACTCTCGGCGAACCGCTTCGGGTTGATAACAGCAAATTTTGCTCAAAACCACGTATGAAATATGAAACAGGACCACTGAGTTGTAATGTAAGTCAAACAATATTTTATCCTGCTAATAATCCTCAGGATGCTAATACTATTATGAGTAATTCAAGCGTACTGCTTGATTCAAAGTGGACACGAGTACAAAGCTCTATTGGAGGAGAAAGAAAGCAGTTTTCAACTTCAGACACTGTGTCTAACCCCATGCTAAATTATCAAAAAATTATTCAAAAATACTACAACGAAAATGTTAATATTGCGTGTGATATTGTATATGGATTTTATATGGCATCTCTACCACCAGATCCTGCTTTCGCAGTAAAATCTAATAGCGATTATTCAGTCGTACTTAATTTGAGCTGTAACGATAAAGCTGAGGCCGAATACTATCCTTTAGATTCATAAACGCACATGCTTGCGTCCCATGGTGATCCGTATTATATTGCGGATAATTTATTAATTGGAGAGTAATATGTTTCGGCGGATCGTTTTGCCAAGTTTTGCCTGTGCTGTATTACTGTTCGTTGGGACTAGCTTAGTCCAAGGCCTTGGCGGTGATACTAGTCCTTGGATAAGTACCGCTAATCCGACTCTTCAAAAGACGTTGGATTTACCGTCAAACATACTGCCATCTGCCAGTAATCTCGACTGTACTCCCATAACAACCAAGCGTCATGGCTCAAACACCCCTGTAAATGATTGCGCGGTTACTGTACCGATGGGGCAAGTCGGCCCGGCAGGCGTTATGTTCAGCGGTACGAATGAAGTTGTCCCAATTGTACCGGCGTGGCCTCATTATGGTCTCGATCCTATTCCAAACCAAAGCATGCTTATGACCTATTCCAGCGCACCCGTCGTCGGTACGTACTTATTTTTTTACAAGAGCATACTCGATAAAATTGCTTTGTCACCCGAAAATATTAATGGAAATGTGCAGTTTACCATCAAAGATCCACCTGATTTTGCATTAAGAGATGCCAATAATAAACTGCTGATTGTAAACACATATTCCATGGCATTTTCAGCAAATGGTAGTTGGATGGTAGTGGATCTACCGTGGCAAGGCTTTGTACGGATTAATCTTGCAACCTTTGAAATGCAACCTTTCGCTCCGTCGATGCAACAAGGTTCAGATTATTCCAGCCGGAGAGCCCAGCTTTCAATATCTAACGATGGGCGTCAAGTTGTCGTACTGCCAAATGACCATAATCGCTTTAAAGTCTATGATCTGTCAAACTGCAGCGGCACTAGCCTGCCAGTTAGTCCCGAAAGTGACCGATGTTTGTCGCGTGATTATTACAATTATGTCAGCGGTCAGATACCAAATTTCAGGGGAATATACCGGCCCCGCTTTATCAATAATACGCAGCTGTCGTTTTCGGCCATATACAATTTTAACGGCGGTACCTTTAACGCCGCTTCGTATGTATTAACGGCGCCGGGTCAGGATGCAGTCGGCATAGACTATCTTGGCATGGGCGACTCATATGCTTCTGGTGAGGGCGCCTTTGCCTACACTGCAGATACCGACACGGCGAATAATACTTGTCATTTGTCCGGCAAATCATATCCGTTCGTATTAAGCTCGCAGTTACACAACAGCGGTCATACTGTAGCCTGTTCGGGAGCAGTAACCAATGACGTTATCGACAAATTATTAAATTATAACGGTCAAGTTCAAGACGGAATCGAAAAAAATAAGAGAGCTGAATCGTTCATATTATCGACTCTTGCAAACTACACCCCAGGCTTCCTAGCGCAATCCGAGTTCATTGATACTTACAAACCACAGGCTGTCACCCTGTCTATCGGTGGCAATGATTTTGGCTTTTCAGACATTGTAGAGAGCTGTGTTTCGCCCATTAGCGACAATCAGAGTTGTTATCCGACATACGAGGACCGTGTCGAGCTTGCTCGCCGCGTCAACGGTATTTTTGACAAGCTTGTACATACGTACAAAACTGTCGCTAAGCCGGGTAAGCGAGTCTACGTTGTCGGTTATCCTCAAATCGCTGCGCCAGGCGGAAACTGCGCGCTCAATGTTCATCTGGATGCCCGTGAAGTCCAGCTGGCAGCAGATATTATTGATTATTTAAATGGGGTGATTCAGCAGGCTGCCGGTAATGCTGGCGTACGTTATGTTGATGTCAGTCGGGCTTTTGAGGGACATCGGATGTGCGAAGCAAAATCATTCGAGGTAGCCGTCAATGGCTTCACGATGGGCACGGACGCCGGTGTCCGCGGCGTAAAATTTATTGGCAATGAAAGCTATCATCCGAATGCGCTTGGTCACGACTTGCTGGCCAAAACTATTCGTCTGCAAACAGATAACCTCAGGCAAGCCATGCCGGCTGCAGATCCGGCGCTTCGTCCTCCGGCAGCGCCTCCACCTATCGGTGGCACTGCCGCACCGGTAACAAACCGTCTGCTGAATATTGTTCTGGCCGATCCCACTTTGTCACTGGATGTGCTTATGCGCGGTCAGTATATAAATGTTGCCGTCGACAGCCAAAAAATTATTCTTAAATCGTTAACCCAGTATCGGCTTGTACTTCGTTCCAATCCGGTAGAGTTAGGCACAGCCATAACTAATTCCCAGGGTGTTCTACAATCGACCGTGCGCATACCAGCAGGAATTCCTCCGGGCTTTCATACACTGCACGCGTATGGCCCGAATATGCTGGGCCAGCCAGTTGATATCGTGAAAACGGTCTATGTTGCCGCCAGCCCCGATGACTATAATGGCGATGGTGTATTAAATACCGTTGATCCATGTGCCTTCTTGCCTTCGTCCGGAGTGGACGTAGATGGTGACGGTATTGACGATGCCTGCGACGGATTTGTCGCCGAAGCTCCGGTACGTGGTCCATGGAAGATTTCCAGCTCAGCAAGCCTGACTGACAATTCAATTACAATTACGCGTTCTGGGCCATAAATTCGCGTCACCTGTTAAATATCTCATAACATGCTCATGCTATTCCCTATATGCTGTGGGTATACATAAGGAGTTATACAATGCATTCTACAAGCACACATAGTACTATCGAACGAGTCTCACGCCGCGGCCACCGCGACGCGCAGGCAGCTCGCTTGCTGTCGTCGGCAGCGCCTTGCCTGCATACTGCAGTACCATTCGACACAATCCGCTAAGTACTCGATTGTTGTTCTATCCCTTAAAAACATGTCATATATGACATGTTTTTAATATAGTACCAATAAAAGTTAGCTAGTATATGCGAATGTGACGAGCAACACATATCATAAGTAGAATAATTCACATACACCGCTAAGCTTATGCTTCAGAATAGTAATTAGTAAACGATAAAGGGAGGCATGAGATGTCACGAGGATTCTACGACAACAACAAAGATATTGATTCAGACGCTGAGACAGCACGCCGCAGATCCTTTATTGAACGCATGGAGCGTAAGCTTGAAATGAAAGAGTCAATCTTCGACGGTCGCTAATCATTGTTGCTTTGCCTTGACACTACAAACGTCACAATAAAATAGCTCCCTAGTACGGGAGCTATTTTATTGTGAAATGAATTGCACCTGCCTAGGCTTCGCGGCGCGTCAGCGTAAACAGTTTGGCAATGCCGTAGGCAACCAAAGCATAAATAACCATGGCGAGCAGCGTGTAGGTCTCGAAGCGGGATACGCCAGCTGCCGGATCATAACCGAATACTCCAAAGAATGGAGATACGAGCGGCTTGGTAATGCTGTAAATGAAGCTGACAAAGCCACTTGCAGCATTGGCACCAAGCAGTGCGAGCAAGAAGCGCAAGGCTAATAGAGCCAAAATAACGCCGGCAATGTACCATACGACACGCGAAGCGACATTTTTCTTGTAGTCGTTTGATGCAACCGGGTTTTCGACACGGCGGGTTTGTTGGACGGTGTTGCCGTCCTGAGTTGTGGTTTCTTGTATTTCTCGTTCGGCTAATGCCATATATGATCTCCTTGTTAGTACACTCTTATATTATTCAATAATTTAACCACTCGCAGTTAAAATTACCACATTAAATACCCCCGCACGTATGTCAATTCTTTGCCATAACCTCATCCAGTGAATCGTTGAGCACCGGAATCCACACCTGGTAGCCAGCGGTATTCGGATGAAACTTATCAGCTGCAAAAAGTTTGTGATTGTTCGCAAATATCGGACCGGTTTTGGCGGCCAATGGTGCCAAAACAACACGCCCGGCTGGTATTGTTTTTGCCAGTGCTTGATTGATGTCGTTTGTTCGCAATTTAGCGGCATAACGGAGCGGCTGTGGCAACCTCGGGACTGATCCCATCTGCGGTGCGCCGGTAACGACGATACGTACTGCTGGATTACTCGATTGCAATGCTGCCACCGTATCCTGAATGTTGGCAACAACCTTATTGACGGGCGTCAAATGGGTGACGTCATTGGCGGCTATGTCCAGTAGTACGACGTCAGGCCGCAGCTTGAGCGCTTCAGGAAGTTGAGAACGAAGGACATCGGCCGAGCGCGCGCCAGAAATAGCAAAGTTATGCAGTGTTACTTGACGATTTGACGCCAGATGCCGTGCCGTGCCACGGGCAATTGCCTTATCATAATCACCGCCCTGCCCGACTGCCGTACTATCACCGAGCACGACATATGTCAGTGCCGGACCATTGCCATACGTTTCGGGGCCGCGCGGTATGTTTGGTACCGGTACGGGCGTGCCGTTGTACTTGATCAGCAAAAATTGAACGATAGCGAGTAGCACTAATGCGGTAATAAAGATGGCTAGTGATACAAGAAGTCTATGTTTCATATCTGTAGCTTAGCAGACAGATCTCGCTAGTTCCACAGACAATTACAGCGCGTCACGGTATACTAATGCTATGCCGAGTTTTTCCTATATCGCAATCATATTTAATCCCAACAGCACTGGTAATGCCAAGAAGCAGGCCAAGCAGCTGCACGCTGTCCTGCAAAAGAAATTACCTGGCGTGACGACGAAACTGATGCCAACGCAGCACGGCGGGCATGCTATCGAACTTGCCTATGAAATTGCAAAAACTCACAAAAGCCCGCTTATCATATCTGCCAGCGGTGACGGTGGCTACAATGAGGTTGTGAACGGCGCTATGCGAGCCGTAGAGGAAGGTTCAGACCCGATTTGCGCTGTGCTGCCGTCCGGCAACGCCAATGATCATGCTCGTACCATGCAGGACAAACCGCTCGCCGAACGGATTATTGCAGATGCAGTGACCCGCCTGGAACTCTTAGAAGTTACCATGACCGATGATAGTAATAAAACGACATCGCGTTACGCTCACTCGTATGTGGGCCTTGGGTTAACCCCGACAATAGCTGTCGAGCTCAACAAGCACACCCTCAATTCTTTCCGCGAGACATGGATTGTACTCCGAACATTCTGGCGCTTGCGCCCAGTAGTGCTCCGTACGGCCGGGCATACTAGCAAAGTGGACAGCTTGATCTGTAGCGTCATACCCGAAATGGCGAAAGTGCTAACACTGTCTGACAAGGCGCATCCGGACGATGGTATGTTTGAAATCACAACCTTGCCACATAATAAGAAGTTTATGCTCGTGTTCCGCCTGCTCAAAGGCATCTTCTCTCATATGGGCGGCACCAGCCGGGTGCATGATTATAGCTGCACCGTTCTGGAAGCGACGCCGATCCAGTTGGACGGCGAGGTTATGGATCTGGCAGCCAATACTGAACTTACAATTTCAATCCGGCCAGCTGCGATCCGGACAATTGTATAAGTTGAATATTTTACGGCTGAATTCCTGCAGAATCGCTAGTATAGCTAGCATGATAGATCAAAACGGTAAATTCGTATTCAAATTCCTGCTCTGGCCGAGCATTATTATCAGCATCGTGTTGACAGTGTTGCTCAACCTCATTTTTTGATAGAGACATAAGCAAACGTGATCGAGCAATTGTCTAGGCGGTTGGCGGTGTGTTGCCAGCTCTGCGACGAGTCAGGGCAAAAACACTGGCAATCAATGCCACGAGACTGATGCCGAGCGGTAACAAATCGGTTTTTTCTTCGTGTACGCTAGCAGTTTGTGCGCTGGTCGTCTTTGACGCGGTAAGGTCGTTGACAATATTTGTTGTGGAGTACGGGCCGGTTGTCTCGCCTTCAGTCTCTGTATTGGTTGGTTTTTGATCCCAAGCTACTGTCGTGCCGTCGGCATAGGTTTGGTAAGCTTTCCAGACGAGGTTGGTGCGCTGCGCTGGAGCCTGCGTTCGGAATGTAAAATCATCGCGCTGACCGGCTGGAATTTCACCGCCGCTCCAGGTAATGGCGTCTTCGGTCGTTGTAATAGTCCAGCCCGGATGAACTGTCGGCTGCACTTCTTTAATGCCGTCAGGAATACTCAGCTTTAATTCGGTGACGGCCACATCTTTTTCGTTTGGTACGCTCATCGAAAACGTCGTGCGTGCACCAACGACGGCTTCATTTGGGGTCACGACGATATGCGCAAAGACTGCGGACGGCAGCGTCAGCGCTACCAGCAAGCCGGCTGTAGCAGTTGATAGAAAAATCCGGAATTTCATGTATGTAGCCTCGTACTTATAGTTATGCCTTTAAGTGTAACACTATAGCGCTAGGTACGTTTGCCGTAACGTCCGCCGCGCTTAATCAACTCATTGGCGACAATTCCAAGCAGCAATAACGCCGTGAGACTGAGCATGATAACCTGCCAACCGCTCCCGAGATCAGATGATGATTCGTCGCTTGCTGATGGGCTGACGACGCGCAGCTGGTATGCTAGCTTAAACCGTTCGCCCGCATACCCTGCAGCAAAGCCTTGTACGTCTACCTCATAGACACCTGCGGCTGGAAAATTTATACCCGCATAACCTTTGATTGCGGATTTGTCAGTACTGTAGAGCGGACTGGTAATTGGGCGGTTTATTCCGTCTTGCGCAGTCACTACACAGTCGCAGCGGCGAAGGTCAAAGCGACCGTTTTGACTCGTAAAGTTAAAGTTGAGGAATGTTTCGCGCTCGGCATACGGATTGTCGTCTGGCGGTATATGCAGCACAGCCGAGACGCCTTTATCCTGTTGCAGTTCGTGTGCGCTGACAGGCGTTGCACCCACGAGGACGCTAACAAATATATAAAATGCTAACATAAATAGTTTTTTGCCGTACCGCTGCATTATTTTCTTTGCTCCAAATGACCTTTGTGTTCCTGAATAACCGCGTTGTACCCCAAATGTTGAGTTAGCCCGTAATTTAGCACCGCAAGCAACAAGACAGTACCATAGCAAAGTCCGATAATCCGCCAGACACTTTGCGACGGATCACGGAGTAGGAAATATACATTGCAGCCAATCCAAAGCGCCGATATCAGTGCCAATACCGCCAAGACTACAACGCTCGTAGCGTGCGCACCAATCATAAAGGCGTGCATCAGCACCGCCAAAGCACTAACATACACCAGCCGATGCAACCGGAACCACCAAACACCCAAGGCTCGCATGACGGCATTCATAGATGTTGCGGCTAGTATCATTAATATAATTAAACCTACCAGGCCGAGTAGTAGCGATTGTTGATAAACTTTCGGCAGCTCTAATGGGTTGCTGCCCGGAAACTGTCCGACGTACGCGATAACAGCGTGCAACAGCGCAAACCAAGCAGCGCCAATGCCGATCATTCGCCGGCCCTCGCGGATCTGTTGTTTGCCCGGTATATTAATGATAATTTTTGTGACGGGACCTATCAGTAAAGTAACTGCCAACAGCGCAACGCTGATCCAGCCGTAGACTTCCTGCAACCGCACTGCAGCCAGACGTTGATCGTCGAATACGGTGGTTGCCCACCACCAGACTTCGAGCGTAATCAGTCCAATTCCAAGCGCCAAATATAGCCGAACGCCCGAAAGCCAATATTGCAACGTCTGTTTCATACCCTTAATCCTAGCAGATTTTTATGCTCGGACCGCTACCGTTATCATGGGTAGAACTCGCATTAACTGTAACACGATCTAATTGTCTCGTACCGTTCTGTTAAAAGAGCCGGTTGCAACCGGCTCTTTTAATGTTTATTCTATGTTTTCAGACTAGCGGGCTTTCCCATCCTCGTCACCAGCCAGCTCGATACGCTCCTTGCGGATATCTTCGCTAACGGTTTCTTCGTCGGTAATGACTTCTTTGTCCAAACGAACTCGCTCCACGGGTACCGTTTCTTTATTAATAACGGGTCGTTCGGCGTGCAGTGTGACTTCGTGCTCCTCTTCTGATAAATCTGGTCCGTTTGTCGCTTGACCACGGTTTTCGTCTGTAATCGGTTCGCGCTCTAGGCGTACTTCTTCGCGCTGTACCGGCACGGTTTGCTGAACATTTTCGGTAACAATATACTTACGTAGTCGGACTCGTCCGGTTTCTTCCTGTTCGGTTCCCACCTGCAGGCGCTCTTCGGAACGCGTCATGGCGTCGTCTGTTGTCGGTCCGCTCGTATCGTGACCGACTGTGCCGGCAGCGTCCTCTTCAGTTGCGTCTTCGTCATCATCGTCATCGCCAACTTGCCCTTGGCGGTAGTGCCGGAATAAGAGTGCTTGTTCTGATGGTGTTAATTCCTGGTCAGCCTCGACTCCCGGCGCAGACTTTATAGTATCGGCAGTGGTATGAAACAGCACGCTGCCATCGCCTGCTTCCGCGAGCGCTAGAGGCACGAAATGAGTTTTGGTACCAAACAGACCAGATTTGACTGTTGCCCACTTTGGTTCATCGGTGTCGCCGTCTAAATACAACTGATCAATTGTTCCGACTTTATTACCATTCTCATCAATCGCATCCTGCCCAATTATTTGTTTGTAATCCATATGCACCCTCCTCTTAGCGTTAGTCAATAAGTATCATAAAAAATTTATTGGACATCGACTGTTAAATATACTGCATAGGGAAAAAGTGGTACGGGGATATAGTCACATATTTTAAAAATTCTGTCCCGAAGCTACCCCAAGTCAGTTACTCCAAAAACTTCTCTACGTTTTTACAAAATTAACGGAGGTATCATGATAGTTTAGGGCTTGTGCTTTGGTTTTAACACCAATTAGCCGATAATAGTTTTAAGATGCGCGATTCACAAAATCAGTTTTCTCTGTTTGCGGAAGATGTTCCCGAACAAAGTTTGATTGAGTACAAAACGTCAAAAAACGGAAATTTGCCCAAAGATATCTGGGAGTCAATAACCGCTTTCACAAACGCCGACGGCGGGAAAATAATATTTGGAATTACTCCGGACCAAAAACATGTCGGGCTGTCGGTCGGCGACATAGATCTGATCCAAAGAAACATCCAGAGTGATACCCTGAATTCTTATAGCTTTAGGATTCACACTGAGATATCGGTCGTCGGAGACACTGTAACTGTGTATGTTCCCCCGGCTCCCGCACCGGTCAGGCCCGTGTATCATCTGAAGCAAGGCCCCGTCGAAGGGGCCAGGGTCAGGGTCGGCTCGTCAAACGAAAAACTGGATGATGAATGGATTCGTAGATTTGCCGTTGCCGCCAAGGGTGGGGCTGAACTACTCTGGATTGATGCTTCAGCCGAAATCGTATTGGACAAAGCCGCCATTACGCAGTACATCGAAAAGCTCAACAAAACCCGAGGCGGCGTCTATACCAAATACACGTATGACGAATTGCTCCCCAAACTCAATATTGTCAATGACAAAAATCAAATTTCACTCTTTGGTATGCTGTCTTTTTCAAACGATGCTTCCCTGCAGGATTTAGTAAGTCCGACCATGACCGTGTCGATAACGCAGTACACCGGCACTGCCAAAGTAACAACTGACGGGACGACCGCCTATAGAGATAAGAGAGAGTTCTTCGGTCCCGTCAACAGACAGTTCGATGCCGCCCTGGCGTACATACTGGACAAAGTCCCGATACAAGGCGTCATCGACAAAAAGTCCGGCCTGCGAACAGACGATTATTTAGTACCGGCGCTTGCCATACGGGAAGCTTTGGCCAACACATTGGCTCATAGAGATTACAGTGTCCATTCCTCCAAAATCCAGATAGATTTATACGCGGACCGAATTGAATTCATCAATCCTGGCAAAAGCCTCATTCCTATCAACGAACTTGAGCGTACGTCTTCCGCCACCAGAAATCCATTGCTCATGAATTTCATGCGTGAAATGGGTTACACCGAGCATCTTGCGCGCGGCATCAGAACAATCAAATACGAACTAAGGAAAGCTGGGCTGAAGGAGCCTAGTTTCCAAAACACCAGCACGTCTTTCGTGGCGACCATACATAGCACTGCGTTCATAACCGCAGAGGACAAAGCCTGGCTCGAAAAATTCAAAGGCCTACGCCTAAACGAGCGGCAGATGGCGTGCCTGATCGTGCTGAAGACGTCTATGGACGGCATAAATAACAGCGAATATAGAGAATTAAACGGTCTGAACCAAATGGGTGACGATAAGAAAACCAACAAAGAACTCCGCAGAATGGTCGACAAAGGCGTGTTGGTAAAACACGGCGACTACATAAACACCAGGTACTATTTGGCAGACGCTTACATAACTGAGTAGTCGACAATCCCCCTTAATCCCCCACCTAGCGTAATCGGCCACCCCTGTTAATATAACGGATAATCCCCCTTAATCCCCCTATTATTGCCTCTCATACTTTTTATGCTACGTGTACAGAAAAAATAATGTTGGCGTGCCGCCTACAGTAATCCTGCTGCCATTTATGATGGCGACACTGGCTTCGAGTATGTCTCCCCTGTTTACTGGAGTGTCGATATGTACGCCAATATCAAGTCTGTACTGACCCGCCACTAGCCTCCGGGCCCTTATCGCTTAAGGAACGTTTTTACTTAGCTTGTAGCGTCTGAAGCTTGTTCTCTAATTCTTCAACAGTTTGTTCAAGTTCCTTGTACTTTGTCATGTCCCGTGAGGTGATAAGTATCCACTGTACGTCGCCGTAATCGTTGATAAGTGGAGCTAAGGACACTTCCCAGTACTTCATTGTTCCCTTGAATGTTGGACAGTAACCTTCGAATTTAGCCAATTTGCCAGCACTGGCCTGGAGTAGCGCAGTAGCAGCTTTATGTTCCAGGCCCTCGCGCCAGAATGACAACCAGTCTTTGCCCAGTACATCCCTTTCGTCGTCGATTTCCATTATTTTCAAACCGTTCGGATTGAACGACATCAAAATCCCGTCTGGACTGATCACTTTGACACAATCTTCTGACGAGTCGTAGAAGCAACTAATTATTTTATCTGTCGGTAATTTCGGCATGTCATATAAGTATAGACTATTTGTCAGCCCGGTATCAGGTTTGTAGAAAAGATTTTGTCGCAGTCTAGTCGAAGCGAAGGTCTTTAAGTTTTGCACTAAGGTCGTTGTCTGTCAGTGAATAATGACGCGCATATAGTTGATCGGTGGGTACTGTGGTATGTGACGCCCAGCTAAGTCCAAGTTCGCTAGCTGCTTTCTGTAGTGACGGTATGCTTGCACCTTCTATTTCGACATAGGTTGGAAGTTCTGGCCAGCGTTCCAGCTCGACGAGTGTTCCGTCTTCCAGTTGCCAGGTTTCGCGCCAGTTTTCCTGGTAATTAGTTGGAGTTAATCCAAAAGCTTGAAGTATGTTCGCAGCATTATCAAAATTATCAACAACAACCTGTACTTCTCGTTGAGATGAAATATCGCCGTCGACCGCGCTGTACTTAGCGCTCATAGTAACTACATCGCCTTCGTCTCGAACGCGTCCGTACGTGCATGTCATAGCTGCATTCATTTCATGTCCAAAAACGATCCGACGCATGAGTCGGTCAGGCGTCTTAAGGACAGAGCCAACATTTTGTAGTCGTGTGCGAGTTAAATCTAAATTAACATCAAAAAACTTAACTTCAATTTCGACAGGAGCTTCGTATTTTTCAATAGCCATAGGTATATTCTATATTATATTGCTTTATGTTGTTTCTGCAAGCGTCGATAGTCCCATTCGCGATACGCAGCTACTTTCTTTCCTGTACCTTGGGGACTCAAGAATCTCTCAATTGGTTCGGCAGTATCCATTTTTTGAATGCATGGACTTACGTAATACGTATTCTCGACATCTTTGTAAAGGCGAAGTCCGTAGTAGCCTTCATGACATTCACCGGCTTTGTCGATCGGACAGTTGTCGCAGACGTCCGATAACCGTGATAATCGAGTTTGTTTGAAGGTGACTTTTCGGCCGCCAGGCAGTTCGTAATCATAATTATCAATAGAGCATCCGGCAACAACATTTCTGGCAGATGGGTGGGCACCAATCTCTTTCATAAACTTATAGATTGCAGCTAATGATAGTGTGCGGCTGCTTGTGTCGGCTTGAAATCGTACTTTTGAAGATACTGGCGTGCCTTCGTTATGACAAAAGTTGCAGGTCATACCGCACAGATCGAGTACTTTAACACGTATCGTGTCGTCAATAGTTATTTCAGGTCGCAGCGCTTACTCGGCAGCAATGAGATCCTGATATGGTTCAAATGCACCACTTTTTGACAGTGCGTTAATTTGAGCAGTAGTTTCTGCCACGATATGCCTCCATTTTTCGATGAATTTATTGTCAACGGGGAATAATTTATTCCTGGTGGTCATCAAATTTATAATCAAAAATGATAATTAAAGGTAACTGTACTTTATTTTTGATAAAATGCAAGCAATAGTTCATATTAAGTTCGAATAGTGTAGAAATTGTGGCATGAAGCTTATGATATAATTTCAAAAGAAATGAACCGTGCTTCAAGAGTAAAGAATGTGTCACAAAAGTACTGGTTGCCGTTAGCAATTGTAATGTTACTAAGCGTATGTGGACTCGCAGTGCTCCGTGGCTCGTCAGCCGCTACGCCGTTTATCAGTAGCGAAGCAGAAAACGGTTCGCTGGCAGACGGAGCGATTGTCAATGCCGATACCGGCGCTTCAATGGCCAAAGCAGTCAAATTTAATCGTCCCGCTGGACCGCCTTCGACAACGACCCGCGGTTCATTTGTCGAGCGGCCATGCACACGCACATATACCTTGTCAGGCATGCAAGTCGGTACTACCGGCGACGCAGTTGCTAACGGCAATAGAATGCGAGCGGTGCTCGCGGCAGCGGTATCAGGTGATTGTATCACTGTCGCTGCCGGCCATTACCGGCTGTCCGGAAATATAGAATTTACTGTCCCAAACGTAACTCTGAAGGGTCTTGGCGCCAACCGCGAAGCAGTGTGGTTCGAGCATACTACCGAAAGCCGCGCCCTGTTCATGATTAAGGCTGGCGGCATTCATCTGTACAACTTTACCCATAGAGTTTTCGGTACGGCGCGTAGCAGTCTTGGCCAGTCCGGCGAGGGAAATATTTGGGCCCAAGGCGGCCACAGCGGTCTCCGTATGCAGGACGTCCTGGCCTGGGGTTCCAGAGATGCGGCTATCTTTATGTACGGTGTGCACAATTTTGAATTCAACCGGGTAGAAAGCCGTGACAGTATGTCCGATGCGTACCACATAACGCATGGTTCGAGCGGCGGCAAATGGTTTGACTGTGTGTCCCGTAACTCCGGTGACGATGGTATCGGCATCGTCGGATATGACTCCGGTACCGCGCTCGTGCCGCACCACATGACCGTCGTTCGCCACCACGTAGCCGGACAAACCTGGGGCCGTGGCATCGGCATCGTCCACAGCAATACACTCGATTTTTATGGGCCGACGCTAATCGAGCAAAGTGCCGGAGCAGCCGTCATCATCGCCCGCGAGCCTTACTACGGCACACAGTCAGTGTATGATGTCCGTTTTTACGGCGAATTACGCCTCCGCAAATCAAACACCCGCCAGGAAGTTGACCACGGCGCCATACATATAAACAATCCTGACACACTCGGCTCAATTGAGCGTGTCCTCTTTGAAGGCCCCGTCATAGCGGTTGACACCGGCGTCCTGCGTACGACCATGCCTTCGGCGCAATTCTGGGCCCACGGTTCTGGCAAGATCCAGGCCGAAATACGTAATATGCAGTTTTATGGCAGAGGTCCGACGACCCGGCTCATAAAAGATGTATCATCTACCTCCAGTGTAAACGCGGTCGGCTGGTCCAATACCACTCCCTATCTTGCCGCTGAACCACCCTACCCGCTTTCTAATTGAAACCTTTCGAGTATTAGCATGTAGCGTTTTCATATTGTGTGACGAACCGGCTACTGCACAATATAGTTGCAAAATATTGATAAGTATTCTAATGTCAAAGAATGCGCGAATTATTCCCCGGCCCTAGACCGTACATGCCAACACATACACCTCGCTTGGTAGAGCGGCCAGCCCACCCCGAACTGCTAAGTGCTATCATGGAAAATGCCTCAGATTATTACGGAGCTGAATGCACTGCAGTTGATCCTCGCATTTTGACTTTTCCAGATGAAATAGGCTCGCTTGACGCGCCCGCACCAACAGCTTTAGCCATTGGTGATATTATGTCCGGTATTCTGTCATCTTTAAAGGAGCGTAAAGTCGAAGTATTCCAGCATCGTATTGGCGGTAGTTCCGATGAAAGCACAACTCCAACCATTGCATTAGTGGGTTTCGGTGCTTCATTCGAGCATGTAACAGCAGTTTCTGACGAACTGCGCGTACATGTCAACAGTGCCCTGCAAGCACTCGGTTCTTCCGTCCGCTTGCCGTAGTAGAGACATGATTGCTATGCTGATTCCGAGTACTTGCAAACCAGCGTAAAGATTATAAAACTTTATCTTACCTGCATATGTCGCTACGGTTTCATATAGGGGTCTAGAATTTTCTGTTCATGCCCGGTAAGATTGGCGACATTAAGCGGTCGTTCTCGCAGATCTTCTTGCACTGCGCTTGCATATGCTTCTTGGGGCTGCCATTCCGCTTCTACGACATTCCGTTGTGGGCAAGCAGCTGCTCTTGCCATTTGCGTTAGGCCGATTATACCAACTGCCGTAGCTAGCCTTAATTTCTTTACTGGGCTGCCTTTCTCTGCATCTTCCCTGTATCCTGCAGCAGTATAAGCTTTTCTGGGACAAAATACGTCGCATTGGTTAGCATTCGTCATAAGCATGTCTCCTTGGTTCAATCGTATAATATACTACTTTTTCCAATAAAGTTTAGTTAATTTTCCAATTAAAGATTTTAGGAAAGTCCCATTCTTTCAAGCTTAATGACGTATTCTGATACTTTATATTATCGTCAGATTAGAGCGAACCCAGGTGCTCCTGTAGCGCAACAACACTTTCCCGCAAGCTTGCCTTGGCGGGATGACCGCCATCGATACGAGCTATCAATTCAGCAGGCGTTAGCCATTCAGCACTAGTAAAATCATCTTTATTGAACTCAGGAGTTGCATTGCTGTGGACGAGGAAGATACTACGAAAATATCTGACGTTATCTGATTTCATCTTAGCCACAAGCTCTAACTGCCCGGCATGTATGTCAAGGTTTATTTCTTCTTTTGTCTCACGGATTATCGTGTCTATATATGTGTCTCCCGCTTCGACATGGCCGGCAGCGCTGTAATCATAGCCGTTCGGAGCAATAGTTTTCGCCGCTGTCCGAACTGGTATCCAGATTTTACCCTCGTCATTTACTATAAATAACTCAGAAGCTCGGATATATCCAAGACTCTCTGCGAGGAGCTGACTGTAATCTTTACGATTGATCGTTCCGATTACACTGTCATTCTCATCTACTAAATCAAGTATTTCATTATCCATCTGAATAGCATACCAAATAAAAAAGACTCCTCAACGAGAAATCTTTAAGTATTAGCAACATGGTGTAGCAACGTTACAAAGATTAGAATCAGTTTGACGAACATAAAATGCGAACCAATGCTGTAAGATGTCAATATGAGACCTGAAGTAACATACATTAAACAATCTATAACTCATTCAGCCGGTCATGTGTATGAGCATATTATTGCTGATAGCATAAATAATGCATATATGGCAAAAGGCTACTTGCCGCTTTTAAATTTTGAACTGAATGCGAATACCCTTGACGGAATCATCGTAATATCGGTAGAGGCTGATACCGAAGCTATGCTTACTGATGTTGAGGCGATATTGAATAATGAAGTTATCACCGCAAAAGCTATTGATAACGCCGTAATGCAAATCAGCAGCGAGTATAAACGACTTGCTCGATATGATGCAGATCAGTTATATCATGAGATTAATGACCTGCATGCGGCTACATGGGCGACCCGGCAGGAATTTTCACGGACTACCCCTGTCGATGATGTGGCGCGTCAGTTGAACTCGGCATCAATAAAGTTTGGCCGTTTGGCGCCACGCAGTTTCACGGAGTTCTCGCTGACATATAGTATCGAGAATTGTCCATTTGAACTAAAGCCACTGGCAGTGTATGCCTTACAAGGTCTGGCACTTTCGCATATAAATTTCATGAACAATTGCTTTAATTGTAGTTACGATGCAGGGGATGAATGGGCAGAACACCAAGAATTGGTAGGATATTCTCACAGGTTACGAATCCTTACGTCTAAAGCACCAGGGATTGATGACTTACGTAATATTGAGAGAGATCACAGAAATACCCTGTTTGCCGAAAATTTCCCAGTTAAGTTAAGGAGATATCTCTTAAAACATGCAACGGATTCTATTCCGTATTTCAACACTAAAAACATGTACGCTTATTCTTATCAGGTAGTAGGACATAGTGGCTGGAAAGAAATTATCTCGGACACAAATATCAACAAGGTGCTAAAAAAACTCAAAGTTGAAGTGAGGTGACGCTATTTTAAAGGTTAAAACTGTGCTCCAAGTTTCGAACTATTCAAGTATCAGTACTACAGTGTTGTAGGATCTTTAAATCTGTATCTCGTCAGTCCATCGTCGTCAAATGGCTCGGCTTCACCGTTTGAAACGAGTTTTAACCACAAACCATGAGCCTCTTCAGAGGTGTCGCCGCTTGGATCGGAATGTAACTCGTGTCCAAAATGAGCCATAGACAGATTGTTCATAATTCTTGCTCTTTGAACTCCAAGTCCTTGCCTGCGTGAAGCTTCAGCGGTCTCGGTGTAAGCTACATACGGTTTGTTGAATACAGATGGGGTAGTAGGGTCACCGGTGGCAAAAGATATGTTGCCCATGCCCACAAATTTACCCACTATGTTGATGTCTATTAACATTAAATCTCGCGCTCCAACACCTTCCTCAGTTCTTATCGGGTGATCATAAATAATAGGGTAAGATATGGTGTTTTCGGTCAGGATCGGGTCAAGTATATTTCCATCAGACAGTAGTACATCGACTTGCTCGTCATCTTGAAAAAATCCTTCAATACGTCTACGACCACAGTCGGAACGGATGGAGTGTGTTTTGTTTCAGTAGCGGCTTTTACATCAATACCGCTTGGTAGCGAAACTTGCCAGGCGCCACCATCATCTTCAATTATAGCATCAGTAGCTAAGTTGTCTAGTGAGGCTGAAGTTTCCAGCCGACCCGTACGCAGCCATTCTGCCTGCTGCTGAAGTTCATTTATATATGGCGAGATTGGTTCGAATTTATTGGGTATAATTAGTGTATTTTTTACTCGGAGTATTGTTTTTACTAGATTTAAACATTACATCAAATTATTGTGCTTTTGTCAATATTGCTTATGTTTATTCTATCTTCAACCGCCTCTTCTTAGCGAACAGAAAAGCAGGCCGATGTACCCTGTTTAGTGTCTGGTATTTCAAGTTCCGACATGAGGTGTACCAATATTGAAGGTTAGAACTATTTATGCGTTAACGTGAAGTTTTTGAAAATATAATATGCAATGACGGCATTGACAGTAAATGGAGATATTAATGCCAAAACCACAGTTACCACTATGGAAGCGAAGCCAGGAAGAATATATCGCCGGCGGAAATAGCCAGTAACCTTATCTGACGAATCAATAATCCTTTTAGAATTAATTATCAAGGAAATGAAAGCGTATACGAATCCCGTTACGAAGGCTATCTGTAGTTTCCTGTCTAATCCACTTGCAGCCGCTGTAATCAATACGGGAATGCCGATAATTAAGAAAATTCCAACAACCAGAACCCACAAAGCCTTCTTCTCGCTGGCGCTATGTATCGAGTTCCTGTCTTTGACGAAAGCATACAAAAAATAAAAACTCAGGAACTCTAACGCAACAGGCGCAGCCAGCAAAACCTGATCGCTGTTAATGGCCTGGTTCAACGTTTCTTTTTCTACAAAAAGACTTGGAAGTAACGGTAAACTAAGCAAAAAAGCAAATAATGTATTTCTGTACTTCACTGCCTCCACTATACCAAAAAAGACTTCCCATATGAGAAGTCTTTAAACATAAGTACAATGGTGTACCCGACAGGATTCGAACCTACGACCTTCGGCTCCGCAAGCCGACGCTCTATCCAGCTGAGCTACGGGTACACGTATGTGTATTTGTTACGGCTATGTCCACATGTAGACTGTATAAACATCTGGATAGAGCGCTTCGCTATTTATTATAACGGCTTCGCCTGGGCCAGCTGAGCTACGGGTACATGTGGCTTATTTACAGCAACAGAGGTAATCCTATCATATTATGGCTTTGCTGGCTAGTCCGAAAAGGCCTGTCGTCACCTACCCTGTATCTGTTACAATATCGTGGTCGATAGAAGCAGGGAGAGGTCGCATAGTTGGTCTAGTGCGCTACACTCGAAATGTAGTATGGGGGCAACTCCATCGAGGGTTCGAATCCCTCCCTCTCCGCCATATTATATGAACCAGGCCATGGCCTGGTTCATATAATATAATTGGAAGGTGGATTACTGAACGGGTTCGGTCGTCAGTCATAGCCCCCAGCGCAGCGGGCGGCTGGATTGACGTGCGCTATCCCTCCCTCTCCGCCACAGTTAGATTTTATATATTGCAAGTGTAAGCATTTTGGTAAGGTAGTGACATGACAATAATTTACGCCTACGAAGCTTGTGCTCAGCACCGGAATGAGAAAATGTATGCAGCAAGATAGTATTTTTACCAAGATTATCAAAGGCGAACTTCCCTGTCATAAAGTATATGAAGACGCGCAGACTATCGCTTTTTTGCCGCTTCACCCAATCGCGCATGGCCATGTGCTGGTTGTGCCGAAGCTGCAAATCGATCAATTCTATGATTTACCGGCAGCTGAGTATCAGGCGCTGATGGCGACAGTACAAAAAGTTGCGCAGCATCTGCAGCAGACGCTAGGTACCAAGCGGGTCGGCCTCAAAATTGTAGGCCTTGATGTTCCGCATGCTCATATTCACGTTATCGCTTTCAATACTCTGGCAGAATATAATGAGCAGCCAGACGAAACGGCCGAACCTGACCACCTCGCCCTGGCTTCTCTCGCCAAAAGGCTTATGCTCTAGTATACTGAAGCTATTAAGAGGTTGATATGCCGAATTGGTTGATTGCATTAATGTTTGGACTGGGTGTTGCGGGTTGGACATATACCAAACTCGTCCATGCAAATGGCAATCCCACTCCTTCTCAGGACCTTGCTGGCGCGGCAATTGCGGGCACATTTGCCTTTATATTTCTCTTTACGCTTCTCAAATTCGTGTTTAATTTCTAAGTAGCCATTTCGTACTAGTATCTTTCCTTTTGTGGTTAAAACTGGTATGATACGGCTATGGATGAAAAGGGGCTGGGTCAAAGATTGCAGGAAGCGCGCCGCGCGGCTGGACTAACGCAGCAAACCCTTTGCCAGAAAGCCAATATTAGCTACTCGACACTCGCTAAGATTGAGCGCGGCGCCATCAAAGCTCCGTCAATCTTTACGATTCAAAATCTGGTGGGCGCCCTCGGCATCACGCTCGACGCGCTTATGGGAACGCCGGCTACTGCCAGCCCTGACAGCGCCGGCCCTGCCCTGTCGACGCGCTCAAAGAATGGTATCAAGTTTGTCTACTTCGACGTCAACGGTTGTCTTGTTCATTTCTTTCAACGGGCTTTCACGTGCCTGGCACGCGAAACGGGCATGTCGGCCGATACGATTGAGACCTACTTTTGGCGTTACAATGACGCAGTCTGCCGCGGCCAGATGTCGATTACCGACTTTAATGCCGAATTTGCCAGCTGCCTGCACGTCACGTCAATTGATTGGCAAGATTATTACTTGGGAGCCGTCGAGGCTGTTCCGGATATGCATAAGCTTGTCCGCTGGGCTGCCGAAAACTACCGTATCGGACTGCTGACGAACATCATGCCTGGATTCCTAGATACGTTACTGGCGCGCGAGCTGATACCGGGTATAGAATACGACGTTATCATCGACTCCTCGGTGGTGGGCGTCATTAAGCCTGAAGCAGCCATCTTCGAGCTGGCGCAGGCACGGGCAGCTGTCGAGCCAGGCGAAATACTCCTGATCGACGATGACCGCTCAAACATTATGATAGCCGATAAGCTGGGCTGGCATGTACTGTGGTGCGATGATTATCACCCCGAAGACACCGCCAGTCGCGCCCGTCAGGCGCTTGAGATGATCTCGTAGAGGGTCCGTACGACCGCTACTAGCTGGCAACGACGAATCGTTCACGTTCACGTTCGATGTTTTCAAGCAGCAGCTGAGCTTCTTCGAGCTGTGACCGTGTCTGCTCTACGATATGCTTCGGCGCGTCTTGGACGTATGATTTGTTATCGAGGCGGGATTGCAGACGCGCAATCACCTGTTCCTGTGACGCCTTTTTGGCATCCAGCTGTACTTGATAGGCCTGCGCCGTCGCCTGGTCTATGTCGAGCCAGCAGCGGTAGTGTGTACTGGTCAGGTAAACGCCCGTACCGGCTTTGACGTCCGTAACGCTTGCCAGCCGCGCCAGCCGCGCGATCAGAGCGGCATTCTCTGTCAGTACCGGCACATCTGTGTAATACAGCGTCGCGCCTTGTACGCCGAGGGCCTTGGTTATAAAGCGGCATTCGCCGACAATAGCCTGAATCTCATCAAAGGTAGCGGCTTCTTTATCATTATATTTCGCAGCGCTTGGCCAATCCTGCTTGGCGAGTACGCTGTCTCCCTCCCAGGCCAGTGTTTGCCAGATAGTTTCGGTGACAAATGGCGCGAACGGGTGCGTCAGTTTCAAGATACTTTCCAGACAATGTGCCAGTAACTCATGATTGGGCTCAGATTTACTGGCTTCAATATACCAATCTGCAAAGTCATCCCAGACAAAATGATATAGCGTGTCATAGGCTTCAGCGAAGCGGTACTGTTCCATGTGGCTAGCAATGCCGTCGGCGCATTGTTGTAATTTGCTCAACATCCAGTGATCGGCGGCAGTTTGCGGTTTGGCATGGTGCTTGTTCTGGTAGTCGTCGCCAATTTTGTCTTCAATGTAGCGCGCAATATTCCATAATTTGTTACAGAAGTTGCGTGCATCTGCCACCTTACGGGGGTCGTAGCCGCGGTTAACTGCCGGTGCCCGGCTGGCGATGATACCCATACGCAGCGCGTCTGAACCGAACTCTTCGATGACGGGAATCGGGTCAACCACGTTGCCAATTGATTTACTCATTTTGGCGCCGTCTTCGGCCATAACATAGCCGTGAATGTAGACCGCTTTGAACGGCACTTCGCCTGTGACGTACAGTCCGAGCATGACCATCCGGCTGACCCATGGGTATAATATTTCCCCGCCCGTTTCCATCAGGCCGAGTGGATAAAACTTTTTAAAATCGTCATCATTGTCGGTGCCGTAACCAAGTGTTGCGTATGGCCACGAACTGCTGCTGAACCAGGTGTCGAAAACGTCGGAATCGCGGCGGTAAGTGGCGCTGCCGACAGTAATCAATTCTTCGCCGACGCGCTCATCGTATATCCAGTCGCTTGGATCATCGATGTTCTGGAAGGCCGGGATCGGTATTCCCCAGGCGATCTGGCGTGATATATTCCAGTCGCGCAGCCCCCGCAGGTAGTTGCTGAGCTGAACCTTTTTTGCGTCTGGATAAAAGGTAATTTTATTGGCATCAAGTGCGGCAATAGCCTTGGTGGCCAGTGGCTGCATGTCTATAAACCACTGTTCTCGCAGCATTGGCTGGAGTACAGTACCACATTTGTAGCAGTGACCTACATTGTGCTTCAGTTCCTCGGTTTTGAGCAGCAATCCCTGCTCTTCCAGGTCGGCTACGATCTGTTTGCGGGCGTCAAGAACGGATAAGCCGTGGTAAGCACCTGCTGCCTCGTGGCTGATCTTGCCTTCATGGTCGATGACGGTGAGCTTGGGCAGGTCATGGCGCTCGGCCGCATCATAATCGTTCTGGTCATGCGCCGGGGTCAGCTTGACCGCACCGGTGCCAAATCCCTTGTCCACGAAGTCGTCCGCGATGACTGGTATTTCACGCTGTGTCAATGGTAGCTTGATGGTTTTGCCTATAAATATACGGTACCGTGGATCATCCGGATGGACCGCGACAGCAGTATCACCGAGCATGGTTTCCGGGCGGGTGGTCGCCACGACAAGTTCGCCAGTACCGTCAGTCAACGGATAGCGGATATACCACAATTTCCCTGTTTCTTCTTTGTGCACAACTTCGACGTCGGCGAAGGCAGTGCCATGGAATGTACAGAAGTTTACGAGCCGTTCACCCCTGTAAATTAAGCCTTCGTCCCACATTTTTTTGAAGGTAGCATAGGCTTGATTAACGATACGGTCATCGAGGGTGAATGTATATCGTGACCAATCACAACCGACGCCCATCCGGCGGAACTGTGTCTCAAAATTGCCTCTGTTTTGAGCTACGAAGTCCCATATCTGCTGGTACAGCTCTTCCCGGCTAAAATCGAAGCGGCTTTTCCCTTCTTTAGCGAGATGCTTTTCAAATACAGTTTGCGTTTCGAAGCCAGCGTGATCGGCGCCAGGCAACAAGAGGGTGTTATATCCTCTCGAACGGTGATATCGAGCCGCGATATCCTCGAGCATAAAGGTAAGCTCGGTACCGATATGGACATTGGCATTCGCATTGGGCGGTGGCATGACAATAGCATAGGGATCGCCCTTCCCGCCCCTGTCTGAGGCCGGTTTGAAGGCCTCTGTTTTTTCCCATAAAGCGTAAATATCCTGCTCGTACAAACCCGGTTCATAAATTTTCGATAACTTCATATATGTCTATCCGCAATCCGTTACGGCAAATGCTGCCCTGCTATTGTGCTGTAGTATGCCCTGTCTCACCTGAGCTGCTTCTAGCATACCATCTGCAGCGACAGATATCCACCTCTGTTATAACGAATATATTTTCATGTGAAAAAAGCAACTAAACATAAGGCTTTTCACGTGAAAGCCCTCTATCCAATTGCCTTTCTAATTTTCAATATCCACAGAACATTTTTGTTTTACCCCTATGATAGTGCTAATGATTGTCTTTGTCAAGTGCTGCTTTAAACGACACGCATGGACATGGCGCAGCAATATAACTGGCAATATTGTCACGCCGGGGCAGGCGGTCATGCGGTAAAGGCCGGCCACATCTACATCGACAAATTCGGTGCGATATCAAGCCGGTAGGGGTCAGCCGTTTCGGCGCCAAGCATGGCTTTGTAGCAGCCCAGTGTCGCAATCATGGCACCATTGTCGGTACACAGCTTCGGATCAGTATATTCGATAGGGAAGGCGTGGCTTGGATCCGCACGGCTAATATGGGGCAGGCGCACAGCGAGCTGCCGCCGCAGTTCAGGGCTGCTGGCCACACCGCCGCCGATGATAACCGTAGCCGGCCGATACTCCTCATAGGCAAGCACCGTCTTGTCGACAACCGTTTCGATAGCGACGCGTTGAAAGCTGGCCGCTATGTCAGCCTTTTGCGTATTACTCAGCCGAGCCGCCAAACCACTAGAATGAAACGAAAAATCTTCGCCAATCTGCTCCTGTGCTAGTCGCAGCACTGCAGTCTTGAGGCCGGAAAACGAAAAGTCATATTTGCCGCTCATCCGGGCCTTTGGCAGCTGGTACGCCTGCGGGTTGCCCTCGAGCGCTTTACGGCTGACGCTTGGGCCGCCAGGGTAGGGCAGTCCGATGATTTTAGCTACTTTGTCGAAGGCTTCACCGATGGCATCGTCCTGTGCTTGCCCGAGCAGCGTATAGTCAAAATGATCACGAAAGATAACCAACTGGCTGTGTCCGCCTGAGACAATCAGACCTAACACGGGGAAGACTGGCTGCACCGGCGGCAGTACATAGCCAGGCAGGGCAGTCTCAGTCAAGAAATTGGCGTATAAGTGTCCTTCAACATGGTTAATTGCGTACAGCGGTTTATCGTATGCGATCGCGAGTGTCCGCGCTGTCAATACGCCGATCAGCAGGCTGCCGCCGAGTCCGGCACCGTATGTTACGGCTATTGCATCAATTTGCCGCCATTGCTCATCCTGTCGGCCAGCCAAAACAGGGAAGGCATCGTCCAGAGACTGCCGGATAACCGGCATAATCGATTCGATATGGCTGCGGGCCGCAATTTCCGGTATCACGCCACCATACTGGGCATGCAGATCCATACTGGTCGCCACCACATTGCTGAGCAGGCGCCGCCCATCGACGACCACCGAAGCCGCCGTTTCGTCACAACTCGTTTCTATGCCCAAAACTGTCATATCTACCTCTAGCATACACTATACGCAATACCGGTATTTGCAATCATAGCAAAATGGTTACGTTACTATTGACAATAAGCACATAATTTGCTAGTATAAGCATGTTAGAACATAAACAAAACAAAAATATACTTCTCGGAATCACGAATATTTGAATTATGAGCCATAATCAAGCACCGATATCTCAGCCTAGCTTAGAAAAACAGCGTCTAGCTGCTGACCTAGACGACGTAACTGCTATACCGTTCGATCATTGCAGTTACGGAGAACTGCCCCCATCTCAGGTACCTCATACTCGCAAGATTGAAGTTGTAGAAATTACTCCAGATGCCGAAGAAGCAATTGTGAAAGTACAGAACCCGGTAGCTCGGCAAATCGAAGCCAGAACGCGTGCTGCAGAAACACAACAACGTGTCGGCAAAATTATACAACGAAGCCGGGATAAAATGGCGTTTAGTGATGAACACCGTCAACGCAGTCGATAGCCTGAAATAAGCATAAAGAACTTAAAAGAGTAGATATCATTTATGAATCCAGAATTAAACCCAACAGTCGAACCAGCCTCCGCCGCGCTGGAGCCCAGACAGCAATTAGCCTTGATCCACATCAGCATCAATGGACAGAGCAAGATTCCGACGCTGCAGAAGCTCGACATGGCGCGTCATAAAGCGGGCCGCGTATTAGAGACGGTCGAAGCAGTCGAAACTGAAGCTGCCGGCTCGTACGCTAAACTCGCGAGGGAAGTCCGGCAACAGCTGGATTATGATTCCTGGACACTTAACCAGCCACAGGCTATGCAGGTTGGTGCGATCCTGGACGTAAAATCTCTTAAAGGATTACAAAACTTGCAACAAATCAGCGCAAAGGACCAAGCAGGTAAAATACCGCTGCCGACGTACGATCCGTTTAGCCTGATGTACACCAATATATCGCCTACGTCGTCATCAAAAAATCCACTCGAGGAATTGCAGCAGCGCCACCGCGATCGCATGCTGTTGTCAGAGGCAATCAGGGCTCGTCAATCTGCAGTCGCAGAAAAAGACGACGATGTACTAGTGCAGCTCGACCAGTTTGCGGAACAGCTTGAACAATCCGAACGATCAGAGCCAGGTTTGCTAACGAAGGTTTTGGGCCGCACGGCCAGCCGTTTTTCCCGCAGCGCTGGCAACAACGAAGCGGCGCCCGCAGATCAGGCCAGCAGTCACCGGACGTTCGGGACGGTTGCTGTAGCAGCATGGAGCACGCTAAAAGTAGGCGTAGTCAAAAGGTTGTCGCGTACGCCTGAGCAAATATCTATGCAAGCTGAACCGCGAGACTTAACCGAGCAAACTGGTCAGGGCAATGTAGCCGAGACGAAGCCACTTGGTTTGATACAGAGGATCGAAGGCATACCGATCCTACTTGGGGCGCACGCCATGGTCGGTATTACGAAAATCCGTGAACATTATAATGATGCGGAAAAGGGTCGAGCTCGCAAGAAGCGTGCAGCTATTTTCGCTGGCGGTGTTGCCCTAGTTGGCTTATACGCAGCAACGAGGGGCATCTCGTTGCCGTCGTCACATACTCACGAATTATTGACCGATAATTTACCACAGGGAATTGACACTCCTACCACAGCGAGTGTCGACGGCTTACCAACAAACGATGGTTTTTTGACGGAGCCAGCCGACAGGTTGAGCGACATCCCAGGTCAGTCGGAACTGCGTAATGGCCAAAACACCAGTACGAGTGGGCAGGGGGTATATGAGTATATACCAAAGACCAGTGAACGGGCCGCAGATGTTATTGGCGCACCTGCTATTCAGGCGCCAAATATATCCACAGAAACGCTTCACAAGGTTGTAGCCGGTGATCGAATCTGGGATATTGCGCGAGATCATCTGCAGGAACAAGGCATCAAGCATCCGTCTAATGCACAGATAGATCATTTTTCTGACGCGATTCGTCGCGCCAATGATCTGACGGAAGCAGCTGCTCGCAGCATCAAGCCTGGCGCTCAGCTGAAGATACCATAGCCATAGTATCTGCTGTATACATAATGTATGAGCGGGGCGTTTTCGGTAAGCGTATCGTATACTTAAAGTCATGAACGCACGCAGCCTCATAAAAAAATTTATTCCAAGCGGGCTGTTTCCGGCGATTGAGCCGTACGGCCATTTGGCAGAAGCAGCAGTGCTCAATACACTGAACGGCTTTCCGGCACGAGGCATCAAGGTAATCGGCGTGACCGGCACCAACGGCAAGACATCGACGAGTTACATGATCCACCGCATGCTGCACGAGGCAGGCTATAAAGTCGGGTTGATGACAACGGTGGCATACGGTGTCGGAAATGACATTCACCCGCAGATCCACCACATGACCAATGTCGGCGTGCCTGAGCTCATGAAGCGGCTGAAGTGGATGAAGTCTCAGGGAGTCGAATGGCTGGTACTCGAGACGACAAGCCACGCGCTGGCTCAAAACCGAGTGTGGGGCGTGCCGTATTCCGTGGCGGTGATGACCAACGTAACGCACGAGCATCTGGACTACCACAAGACGTTTGAGCGGTACCGCGATGCCAAAATAAAGTTGTTCAAGCTTGCTGCCGCCAACAAACATGGTTTACGGCTCGGCGTCGTCAACGCCGAAGATCCGTCAGCTAAGAAATTTATGACTGCCGTGCCGCATGCCATCAGCTACGGCGTCGGCAAGGGAAGTCTGAGTGCGGCCAATGTCCGCGCGACGCCGCAGGGAAGCTCCTTTACCGCAACCTTTGATGGTTCGCAGGATCCTGGCGCCCACGACGTTGTGTTCGGAGGCGGCGTGGCCAAAAAAGACCAAGCACCGCGAAAACTACAGCTGACTGTCAATATTCCCGGATCATTTAATATATCCAATGCGCTCGCCGCCGCGAGTACGGGAATAGCGATCGGCTTGACTGATACGCAGATCGAACAGGGCATCGCTGCACTTAGCGGCGTCGAAGGCCGCATGACCAACATTAATGAAGGCCAAGATTATAGCGTCATCGTCGACTTCGCACACACGCCGGATAGCTTCGAAAAGTTATTCAAAGATTTGAAACCGATTGTCAAAGGCCGGCTGATCGTCATGTTTGGCTCGGCGGGACGCCGGGATGAAGCCAAGCGGGCAGTGCAGGGCAAGCTGGCCGGCACCTATGCTGACGCCGTCGTAATTACCGAAGAAGACGACCGCGATATCGACGGAAAGGCCATCATGGCTCAAATTGCCAAAGGGGCCGAAAAAGCCGGCAAAGTCCGCGGCATCAATTTGTTTCTCGTACACGACAGGACGGAAGCGATAGCTTTTACCATGAGCCTAGCACACAAAGATGATACCGTATTGCTGCTGGGCAAAGGCCATGAAAAAACCATAGAGCGCGCCAATGGTGAAAATCCCTGGGACGAGATCGGCGCGGCGCATGACGCTATCAAGGCGCAGTCCGCCAAGAAGCCTCATAAGACAACGCGAAAATAGCAGGACAACGCTGACGATCTGCAAATCCTACAAGAAAATTCTGAATTTGTGGACTTTTGTTGTTTTACGTTGTATAACTATATCAAATGACTGAAATAATCAAGAATGACCAGACGGCAACGCCTGATACGAAGCGACGGTCGCCGCGCCGAGCTGCCGCTGGAATTGTCCTTGCCGGGACTGTTATCGCAGGAGTAAAAATTGGCTTTTTTAATGAGTCGGCAGGCGATACATGTACTGCATCATATGACATCGGTGTTGCTACGTCCGCTGAATATGTTAATGAAACACCCGATAATACACGCTTCAAATTGTTTGTCGGGGCAATTGATAATGATGTTATATCATTGGACGTTCGCACGTATACCGGATCACAACAGCCAAATATGTTCGATATGCAGGGCTACAGTGGTCTTCAAGATGTTTCGTTAGAAAGTCTACATTCTGGCCCGGAACTGGTTTATCCAATTAACAGTCACAATGAACTACTTGTAAATGTTACCCCGGATGCGGTTGCCACAAGTTGCCGGATACCAATAACTGCACCAGTTCAGCCAGCAGGCTAGACCGTATCAAGCGTCAGCGTCGTACAACGGATAAAGCCACCACCTTTAACAAGTTCCTGGATATGTGGCGTGATAGTGCGCAGGCCATGCGCTTCTATGGCTGCCTGGAGCTGCGGAGCTGTGTCGCTCATGACGACTGTTTCGCCAGTTGACAACAGATTGCAGGCAAAACCCTGGGTTGCTTCCTCGAGTGATACCTCGATCTTTTCAATTGGTAGAGCCCGGATCTTCTCTTGGCTGTCTGGCAGAAAAGCGGCGGGGCACCACGCGATAAGATCTTCCCGGAGTATTGATATAGCCAGGTCGATGTCATAGAAGAAACTATCCGGCCAGCCCGTGACGGCATTGATGACCGGCGTGCCCTCATTGTCGAGTTCTGGTATGGTCTGGAGCGATATGACTTCATAGCCAAGCGTGTCCGCGACGAACTGATGCATCCGTGGATCTGTCCGGTAGTTCGATCCGGCGAACAGGTACTTGCCACAAGGCAGGGCGTCACCCTGGCCACTAAAGCGGTACGGCGCTTTGATAATTTTTTTGCCAGCTGCGCGTAGCGCCGCTTCGGCAAACGGTTCTTCGGCCTGGCGCATGTTTGGCAGCGACGACATAATTGCCGTGTCGCCGCGGCACAATGCCCAGTTGGCAGTATAGACGCCGTCCTGACAGCCCGCCGGGGCGCTAATTTTGGTAACGGCGACACCAGCTTGCCTCAAGGCGTCCTGGATAGCAGCGTGCTCATGCACCGCACCGGCCACATTTGGCTGGTTTGTTTTGTCGGAATAGGGGTTTAACTCTTCGACGCTGAAGTAGTCAGCGCCGGACATGAGGACGGTTTGGTTTATTTTATGATACATGATGAGTATTATGCGTAACGATCATGTAATGTGTACAAAAAGCGTATGTTATGAATATTTGAATTATTTTTAAAATAGACTACTCTATTAAAATTGTTTAATTGCAGATCCTATTGTAATTTTTAAAAAAAGTAGTATAATAAAGAACATAATGATCAACAATCCATTCAGTGCGCGCGAAAGCGGCCTTTCTATTTCAAGAGGAGCAGCTCGGGCTACAGAGTTTCCGGGTCTTGTTGAGCCATCAGCAGAACTGATACCAAAAGGACTGCCCGGAATGTTCAGTGCCGTAGAGGAAAGCGGCTTTATGTTTGATCGCAAATTTATGCCAGGCGTATCAGATTTGGCGTTAGAAGCGGAGCTTATAGAGATATCTGACCACGGAAAAACTCGTGAAGAAAGTGGGCATTTGGTATTTTTTGGACAACTTTTATTAAATGCAGACGACGAAGGAGAGCATTCATTGCATGTTGCGGTAAAACCGTTTGACAACGTGAGAGAAGCTGCGCAAGAGTATGCAGTAGAAAGTTATTTTGCTGAAGGAAAAGTACCACAATGCGAAACGTTTACTCCATTGGGAGTAACACGGCTACCAGAAGGTCAAATTGGAATAGTTTCACATTATCGACACTCAGTTAGAAGTATGGATGGAATATTTTGGAATGAAGATCTTGTCACCGACTCTGATATCACGCGCAAGGCGCTCGGAAGGGCGGGTGTGTCACTCGGACTGTTACATTCTGCTGGATGGACGCATGGCGATGCGCAGGTTAAGAACGTTGCATGGGATGTAACGCGTCCATTTGACAGTACGATTGTTCCAGACTTAGAGGATGCACGTCCAGTAAATCACTTAGGCCGTATAGAACAGGACGAACTCAAAGAGCGGGATCTCGATACGTTTATTAGTTCGCTTTTTCAGTTGCAAGAAGCCGGATATAAATTACCATACGATTATGGGGACCAGATTAAAGAACATTTCGGTATTGTATATACCGGTACTAATCAGAACATTTCAGCCACTAAGTCGGCTATAGATATTAGTGTCATTGCCCGAATTGTTGACCGAAATATTTAAATATACATTGCTTGACGTCCTTTTTATCCTCGATTATTATGAGTGCTGAGAGTTAGCACTCTAATGCTTTAAGTGCTAACCTTTATACAGACAACCTGATAATACGGAGGAGTAGCATGACTGCAAACAGTGTTAATAGTGTAAACATACAGCCATTGGCCGACTATGTTGTCGCCCAGGCTGAGGAAGCTGCCAGCAAAACAGCCAGCGGATTATATCTACCAGACAACGCCAAGGAGAAGCCAAAAACTGCCAAAGTTATTGCCGTCGGACCCGGTAAAATCGGTGATGACAACGAGCGGATTCCAATGACTGTCAAAGTCGGCGACCGCATCATTTATAAAAGTTACAGCACGACGGACGTCAAAGTCGGCAATGAAGAGTACATGCTCGTCAAAGAAGAAGATATTCTGGCTACGGTCAAATAAGATAACTAAATTTACGGAAACAGGGGAGTTATAATTTATGGCTAAAAAAGTATTCTACGATGACGATGCACGCAGGCGCGTGCTGGCTGGTGCGCAAATTTTGTATGATGCAGTCAAGACAACTATGGGGCCAAAAGGCCGCAATGTTGTTATCAGCAAAGGCTACGGCAGCCCGACCGTTACGCACGATGGTGTGACGGTTGCCAAGGGTGTCGAGATCGCTGATGTCGATGACGAGACACTAGGGTACAAAGTTGGTGCTGAGCTGATCAAGCAGGCCGCCAGCAAAATGAATGATGTTGCCGGTGACGGTACGACGACGGTGACGGTACTGACGTACCATATATTGAATGAAGCCAACAAGCTGATTGCCGCCGGCCATAATCCAATGCTGCTGCGCCGCGGCCTGGAAGACGCAGCGACGCAGGTAATTACCGAGCTTGAAGGTCTGGCTGAAGACATCAAGGGCAAAAAGAGCCGCGTGGCCGAAGTCGCCACTATTTCTGCCGGAGACGCAGCTATCGGTGAGTTGATTGCCGATGTTATGGATGCTGTGGGCCGTGACGGTGTCGTAACGGTCGAAGAAGGCCAGGGACTGCTGCTAGAAAAGGAAATTGTCGAAGGCTTTACCTTTGACCGCGGTTTTGTCAGTCCGTACATGGTAACTGACACGGCCCGAATGGAAGCTGTCTACGACAAACCGGCGATTGTCATTACGGACAAGAAAATCTCCAACGTTCAGGAATTCCTGCCGCTGCTCGAGAAGCTGGCACAGGCTGGCAAAAAAGATTTGGTCTTGATTGCTGAAGACGTCGAAGGGGAAGCACTTGGTACGCTGGTACTCAACCGTTTGAAAGGCGTCTTTAATACAGTGGCTATCAAGGCGCCGTCCTTTGGTGACCGCCGCAAAGACGTGCTAAATGATATCGCTATCCTGACTGGCGCGACTGTCATCAGCGAAGACCAAGGCTATACATTCGAAAACGCTGAACTTGATATGGTGGGAACTGCCCGGCGCGTTATTGTTGCTAAGGATGAAACGACCATTATCGAAGGCGGTGGCACCGTAACCGAGCTCGATGCACGGATCAAGCAGATCAACGCGCAGGCTGATGCTGCCAGCAGTGAATACGACAAAGAAAACCTCGAGAAGCGCCGGGCTGCCCTCAGTGGTAAGGTTGCGGTTATCAAAGTCGGTGGTGCGACAGAAACCGAAATCGAAGAAAAGAAATTCCGGGTTGATGACGCTGTCCACGCCGTAAAAGCTGCTTTGGCCGAAGGCATAGTGTCGGGTGGTGGCGTCACGCTCATTAACGTTTCAAGTAAATTAGATAAGGTAGAGCTATCAAATAAAGGTATTGCGAGTGGTGATCTCTCATATTCCGCTGGATTTTACCTCCTCAAGAATGCGCTTGAGCAGCCATTCCGTATCTTGATGACCAACTCTGGCCTCAATGCCGACGAATGGCTACCTCAGGTTCGCAAAGCCAAGGCAGGGCAGGGCGTCAACGTCAATGATCCAAGCAAGCTGGTAGATCTGAAGGCTGCTGGTATTATTGATCCAGCCCGAGTGACCAAAGAAGCTGTGCAAAATGCAGTTTCCATTGCCGGCACGGCTATGACGATGGGCGCATTAGTTGTTGATGTTCCTGAGAAATCAGCCGGCGGTGCCGGGGGTGGCCTCGACGCCATGGGCGGCATGGGCGGCATGATGTAACCATCAGTCGTGTAATACCATACACAATAAAATACCGGCCTAGAGATGGGCCGGTATTTTATATGCAAACCAGAGTAATAATTACTTGCTTCGTTGTGGTGGTCGCCTAACGCCATCGACGGAGCGAGTATTGCTTGAGTGTAATACGTTATTTTCTGGCAATGAGCTGCTTGACGCGGCAACTGCTTGTAGCTGTGCGGCTGGCGACAGAGAGCCTGACATAGTCCGAATTGCGTCAAGCTCTGTCTTTATTGAGGATGAAACAGCCCGGACTGTAGACTCTAACGGGGCCATGGCAGTGTCTTCGGCTTCGCGCCAGGTTGTCTGGAAATCGCGTAAGCGTGCTTCGCGCTCGGCACGTGCCACTTTGTCCTGTTCCAGCAGCGTACTGGCACGGCGTGATAGTTTTGGGCGGTTAACATACGCGATTAGGCCAATACCGATTTGGTATGACAGAATCATCGGACCGGCAAGCATCAGCTGGTCAACGACATTCGGCGTCGGGTTCATGATGAATGCCAGCACAAACGCGATGAGAATCATCCAGCGTTCCTTGCCAAATAATCCCTTCGGCGTGAGAGGCTTGATGCGATTGATACAGACTAGTATTAACGGAACCTGAAACAGCAGGGCAGCCCCGAACATATATATCGTCACAAAGGACATGTATGACTGAATAGTAATGAGGGGATGGATTTGATCCGTTGTGAATTGATTAAAAAGGAAATGCATTGTTGCCGGCAGGCCTGCAAAATAGCCAAATGCCATGCCACACATGGCTAGACAGGCCGATATGATACTGCCTTTTAGGGCAAATCGAACTTCATTATCGCCGATTAAAGGTTCAATATATTTCAATATCTGATAGACAATAACCGGCAAGCTGCAGACAATACCGGTGTACATGCAGACTTTAATCAGGAAATCGAGGCCGCCACCCGGTGTCGTATAGATAAGATCCTGGCCTCGGGACGGACGCAGTAGAAACCCTACGATCTGCTGTTGCACACCGTAGGCAGCAGTGGAAAATACAGCTACAGAAAGCGCGACATAGATCAGCCGCCGTCGTAGTTCCAAAATGTGCGCCAGAAAGGTGAGTTTCTGCTCGGTCTTAGGAAGAGGCTTCCGTACGCTTTTCGTCTTTAACGTCTTTTTTGGCATGATCTTCGTTCAGTCCTTTACGCAGCTCGTGCACTGACTCGCCGAGGCTTCGTGATAATTCGGGCAGTTTTTTGCTTCCAAAGAGCAGTAAAACGATTGCAAGAAGTATGAGCAGTTGTGGAGTACCAAGATCGAGGATAGCAAATTGTGTTACCATAGTTTGTCCTTATTCATTAGTCAGTTTATGCTTAAGCTGTAAACATTATTATAATATCATAAGCACAATACAATAAATAGGAGATTGCTGTCAAAAACCTGAGTCTCAGAACGTATCGATGAGTCTCGTCGGCCTGCAGCTGCTAGGACGGGCCAACCAATATCGACAGCTCACGCGCGCAGGGCATTGCGCTTATCCCTTGTTACTTAATCAAAAATATTGCTTAATAATTAGACCGCGGGTATAATGTATGGTATGAAACTATTCAATCGTAAAAACAATACTGCCGCCGCCATACCGGAAGACTTGCAGCCTTATTACAGCAACAAACAGTCAGGCATCAAACGCTGGACTGGGCCTATCCTTCGCATTTTGCTGTTGCTTGCTGTTTTGGCGCTTCTGATATTTGGTGTTAGCTGGTTGGTTCGTCAATTTACCAAGGATGACCCCAAAAATGCAGCTGGCCAGACATCATCGCAGAACATACCTGACCCAGCAGCCGAAAAACCGGCTGGTGATCAGGGCAAGACAGGGACGAGCTCGACATCTACTGCCAAGCCCGCTGCACCCGCAGCCCAATCTCCGACGACGCCTGGCTCCGGCTCAGCAGCAACGCCTGGAACGGCTGCTGCACCAGCTGCTGGCAGCGGTCCTGATACGCTCGCTAACGCCGGACCAACTGAAACATTTGCGCTTTTTGCAGTCGTAACCATGGTCGGCGCATTTGTGCACCGCCTCTATACTGTTCGCAAACTCGGTTCATAATCTGATAATTCGTTCCAATTAAAAACCCGTTGCAGGGCAGGTTTTGAGAGTCAAGTATATTAGGACTGCGAGTTTTGGGTGAAGTAATTGATCTCGTTAACGATATCGAGTAATGCCTGGGCGCGTTCTTTTTCATTTGTGATCTGCTTCGCAGCTTCGTAGGCAACTTTGACAAGTGAGTGATCGTCGGACGCCTGAATCATCATCATGGTCGTGCGGAAGCGTTCTTCCGGCGTTTGGTCGAGTTGGCCGACAAGCGGGCTGAGCGCGCGAAGTGCTTCGTGTTTGATATCGAGCAGGTCGTCTGTGCCGGCGTGAGCCGTTGCCGCGACAGGCGTGGCTACGAATCCACCGAGTGAATTACCGCTCGTGTCGTCCTGCTGCTGGTCGGCAGGGGCCTGCGTCGCAGGATCGTGATTTTCTGATGGTACCTGTGCATTTTCGTCGCCGTCTTGATTGTCGTGCCCAAACATTTCTGTCCCCCTAGTGTGATATATGCGAAGCAGCCGACAGCTGGCCAGTCACCAAACATGATCGAATTTCGCATAAATATTTTAATCCGATATACAATACATATGATACCAAAATTAAGTCGTAAGCAATAGCTGTTTGGAGATTACCATGCTCGATGACCTCAAAATGATTCATGACCGCGATAAAGATGATGCGCTCGGTGTCGCAGAAAAGCAGTGGCAACAACTCCAGCATGTCTTCGATGTTGATGTTCCGCAGTTCGATGGCATTCAAAATGTCATCCTGGCGGGTATGGGCGGGTCGGCCTTCCCGGGAGTGTTCGTTCGCTCATGGCCCGGTACGAGTGTGCCGTTTGAAATTGTCCGGGATTACGACATACCAGCATATGTCGACGAACACACACTGTTTATATCATCCAGCTACTCTGGTAATACCGAAGAAACGCTGTCAGCCCTGCAGGCAGCCGAAGCCCGAAATGCTTGCATCGTTGTCATCGCGGCAGGCGGTAAACTGGCTGAATACGCACGGGAAAAGTCCTATCCGCTATTTACTGTACCGGGAGGAATCCAGCCGCGTATGTCATCGTTCTTCTTCTTGGCAGCAATGATCCAGTTACTCGAACCACTTGGTATTGTTCCGCAGGGAAGCGGTGCCGAAATGGCAAAGACTGGCGACTGGCTCAAAGAACAGACAGCTGGCTGGCGCCCGGACGTCGCAACCGGTAATAACGCCGCCAAGCAGCTCGCGCAGGAACTAATGGGCAAATCAATCGTGGTATACAGCGGCCCCAAGCTATTCCCAGCTGCCAACAAATGGAAAATCTGCACCAACGAAAACGCCAAAAACGTGGCCTGGGTCAACCAATATCCAGAATTCAATCACAACGAATTCATAGGCTGGTACAGTCACCCAACAGATAAGCCGTACGCAGTTATTGAAATCCGGTCCAATTTGGAACATGAGCGTATCCAGAAGCGGTTCGTTGTCAGCGAGCGGTTACTGTCAGGCCTGCGTCCCGCGCCGCATGTTGTTGTTCCAGAGGGGCAGACATTGCTGCAACAACTCGTCTGGACGTCTAACTTTAGTGATTTTACCAGTTTGTATCTGGCGCTGCTCAATGGGCTCAATCCGACGCCAGTAGACCTCGTTGAGAAGCTCAAGGTCGAACTGAACGCATAATATATAACGACCATAAGCTATATTTGGACTGAGTTGGTATACTAAGACTACGATGGTAGAGGTAAAACGCCGGTGGCCCGAGTTGAGCGGCACATTACTGCTTGCATCCTGCGCCAGTCTCGGGCTGTTTGCTGCTGGGGTTATTCGAAATAACAACTACGGTTACAGCTATATGGTTTGGAATCTTTTCCTGGCCTGGCTGCCGCTGCTGCTCATGGTGTGGCTGGTTCGGATTTTGCGGGACAAACGCTGGTCGAGCTGGCAGGGAATTGCCGTTAGCGTTGCCTGGCTTGGGTTTTTGCCCAATAGTTTTTATATGATTACAGACTATATCCATCTGCAGGATACGCCGCGTGTCGACGTCCTGTTTGATGCTGTTATGCTGACCTCGTTTGTCTGTACCGGCCTGGTACTGGGCTACATGAGCCTCTATATGTTTCACGTTGAGCTGCGCAGGCGCGTGCCAGCGCGGAGTGCCGCCAGATTAATCGCGTTTATCATATTTCTGTGCAGTTTCGCGATTTACCTCGGGCGGGATTTACGCTGGAACACCTGGGACTTATTCGTGAACCCGGCGGGTATCTTGTTCGACGTATCCGACCGGCTGATAAACCCGCGGGCCCACCCGCAGATGTTCGTCACGATTTTGTCATTTTTCCTGCTGCTCAGCGTGCTCTACCTGCTCGTCTGGAACGTCATTCATACACTGCGCCCGCTGCCACGGCGCTAATCCTCGGCGCAGGCAGCATAGACTACAATATCCTGTCTGTAACCTCTGTTATACTAGATGGTAATGAAACAAACTATCGAACAAGCCGTCCAGGCCGCCTGCGCTGAGCTGTTTGACATCACGATTGACGCCGAACTAACCCGTCCCGAAGAAAAATTTGGCGACTATGCGACCAATGTCGCACTACGCATGTCCAAACAGCTTGGCCGCAGCCCACGCGAGCTAGCCGAACAGCTGGCAACCAAATTGCGTCAAACGCTCGGTGAAGCAGTCACCGATGTATCAATCGCCGGACCCGGCTTTCTAAATGTGACATTATCGGACGCAGCGCTCCAGGACAGCGTAGCGGCTCGTTCGGTTAGCCGCACGACTGCCGACCATTCAGTTGTTATCGAAACCAACAATCCCAACCCTTTTAAGGCTATGCATATTGGTCATGCATTTAATGCCATTGTGGCTGACGCTATCGCCAACCTGATTGATGCTGGCGGCGTTGCGGTGTGGCGGGTTAGCTATCATGGTGATGTTGGCGCTCATGTCGGCAAAAGTATGTACTCGCTGCTGAGTTACGTCGGCGACGATATCCAGCGGCTGCTAGATATTCCAGAAACTGAACGTAATAGTTTTATGTCGAAAATGTATGCCGAAGGGGCTCAGGCTTACAAACAGGATGAGCAGGCTCAGGCCGACATAGACAGGCTGGCACAACAGTCGTTTGTTCTAGACGATCCGGTCTATAAGCAAGTTTATGAGACATGTAAGCAATGGAGCTTCGACCAGATAGATCATATTGTCGAGCAGCTTGGCAACAAGCCTATCGTGCGCCGCTATTTAGAAAGCGAAGCCGATGCGCTCGGCGTTCAAACGGTCAGAGAACATGTACCCGATGTCTTCCAAGAAAGTAATGGAGCGTTAATTTTCCAAGGCAGCAACTATGGGACATTTGACAATGTTTTTGTCAGCCGCAGCGGCCGGGGTCTGTACGGTGCCCGCGATATTGGCCTCATGCAGCTCAAACACCGCGATTACCCAGCTGCCAGCAAAAGCTACATCGTGACCGCAGAAGAGCAACGAGACTACTTTAAAGGAGTTATTAAGGCCGCCGAGCTTTGCTTGCCTGAGCTGGATGGCTTTACGGTCAACATCTCGACAGGTACGGTCAAACTTAGTACCGGTAAGATGAGCTCCCGAACTGGCGATGTGATTGAGATCGGCTGGCTTTTCGACAAGATTAGCGAGGCTGTACTAGCACGGGGCGGCGAAGCCGCAAGCGATGTTGTGGCAGGAGCACTACGGTATCAATTCCTAAAAGTCCGTGTCGGCAGCGACGTTACATTTGATATTGCAGAAGCTGTCAGTCTGCAGGGTAATAGCGGCCCCTATCTGCAGTACGCTCATGCCCGGGCACGTAGTATACTCGCCAAAGCTGCGTCCGAAGGCGCAGGCGAGGCGGTAAGTACCGGCGATGGCAATCAGCCTGATCATACGGACACTCTACCGGCCGACGGCTTTGAACCTGGCGAGCGCAGTTTGCTGCGCAAAATCAGCGAGTACCCCGAAGTCGTCGACAAGGCTGTTGCTGATCTGATGCCGCATTACATCTGTACTTATCTCTATGAACTAGCCCAGACCTTCAATTCGTTCTACGAGCACAACCGCGTTATCGGGGATCCTCGCCAAGCGGTCCGATTGCAGCTGGCAGAGCGCTATGCAGATACACTCCGTGATGGCCTGACTCTGCTCGGCATTACCGCGCCCGAACGAATGTAGGTGCGGCGCCGAAAGCAAGCCAGGTCGCTCTTACACTTGCAAAACATAAGCATTTATGCTACATTAATATTACTATGCCAAAACAAAAAGATCAGTCAAATCTCAAACAGCCGAAACCAGCTGCTGTCGACCCAAAAACTCTGCGCGTTGAAACTAAATCAAAGGTTGCAAAGAGCAAAGCTCGTCGTAAGTCGTCGGTCGACGTTCTGCTCGAGACTGATGATGTCGTCAAAGCTCAGTTTAGCGGTTTCGTCAACTTTATCCGCGAACACGCCATCGTCGGTGTGGCGGTTGGTTTCGTCGTCGGTCAGCAGGCGCAGGGGATCATCAAGCAGCTTACCACCAGCTTTATCGATCCGGCTTTCAAATTGTTCTTTGGTCAAAGTTTAAGCGGTTTATCATTCACACTGCACCTCGGAGCTAACAACGCTAAATTTATGTGGGGTGCCCTGGTCTATGTCCTCTTAAACCTACTCTTCGTATTAGCGACGATCTATGCGCTTATCAAAATTTTCCAGCTAGACAAACTCGACAAAAAGAAAGAAGATTAATGCATGCAAGATGTATCTGATGACGAATGGAAGCAGAAACTAACCCCCGAGCAGTACGCCGTGTTGCGCCAAAAGGGGACTGAGACGCCGGGTAGTGGCGCGCTGCTGCACAATGACGAAACCGGTGATTATACCTGTGCTGCCTGCGGCAGCGTCGTGTTCCGAAGTGATACAAAATACGAATCGACCATGCCGGGCTTGATTGGCTGGCCGAGTTTCTCGGACATGGCGAGCGATGGTGCCGTACAGCTCGTCCCGGATGACAGCCTCGGCATGAGCCGGACAGAAGCGATCTGCGCCAACTGCGGCGGCCACCTCGGGCATCTGTTCGACGACCCGACCTCGCCGAACGGCCAGCATTATTGCATCAATTCTGTTTCGCTGGATTTCAAAAAGGCTGACGAAAAGTAGGTAGCGGGCAGTTCATACCAGGCGGCATGGCCTTAACGGCAGAGCGTCAACAGTATCTTCGTCGTCCGTCGGACAAACTAAATACTACTCCCAAGAAACAGCGAATTTACCACGCCTGAATTTTGAACTGATTCCGCACTAGCAATCTATGGACGAATCTGGCTCCCTGTAGTACTTGCTGCCCCAGACAGCCATTTGCTGCAGAATAGGGATAAGATCCTGGCCCTTGTCGGTCAGCGCATATTCGCAGCGCGGTGGAACGTCACTGTAATTTTGCTTCGTTATGATGTTGTGTGATTCCAAGTCGTCAAGGCGCTGCGACAAGGTACGCGGGCTGATTGCCGTTGCACCGCGGCTGCCGCGCAGTGATTTTTCGAGTTCTCCAAACCGCTTCGAACCGGTAGCCAAATCGCGCAGAATCAGCGCCGTCCATTTATTGCCAATAATTTCCATGGCGCCGGCAATGCAGCCGACTCGAGGCTCTATAGGAGGCAATGATGTTGCTACGAAAATTCCGTGAGTAGTCATGTTTCTATTATTTCATACTTTACAATGTATAGCTACTAGTGCTACGATAAATACTATACAAAGTATAGCACGTTTCGCGCCAGTATACGCGCCGAACTGCTTAAAGAAAGGGAAACAACATGAAAACAGCAATCATTATCGGCAGTACCCGCGAAGGCCGCCTGACTGACCGCCTGGCCAAATGGGTAGCCAGCGAAGCTGCAAAGCACGGTGACACAGAAGTTCTGGATCTGCGTGATTATCCAATGCCGTTTTTCGATGAGGCTATCAGCCCTCGTTATAATCCGGCGCGTACGCCGTCTGAAGCCGTCAAAAAGTGGCTCGATAAAGTTGCTGAGTTTGATAGCTACGTCGTAGTAACGCCCGAGTACAACCGCGGCGTGCCGGCAGTCCTCAAAAATGCTATCGATGAACTTGGATTTGAAATCGATAACAAGCCAGTGGCTCTGGTGGCCCATGGATCATCAGGCGGAGCTCAGGCAGTCGCCAGCATGCGGTTCGCGTTACCAGGGGTCGGTGCAGTTACCATCCCACAAGCGATGTACGTCAATGGCCGTATTGGTGACATGTTCACTGAAGAAGGCGTATTTGGCGAAGCCGATCCAAACAATCCTTACGGACCGCAAGGACAACTGGTGGCCCAAATGGCCAGCCTGAAGTGGTACAGCGACGCGCTTGCTACAGCCCGTGCTGCCGCCTAGACAGCCGACAGCTACCACACATAAAACCCCGGTATCACACCGGGGTTTTTTGTTTCAGGTACGCCACCGAGTATAATGGTAGTAATGAGTGATATGAGTAGCATACTGCCCACCAAACTGCTGTGGGTGGATCTGGAGATGACCGGCCTTGAAGTCGACAAAGATGTGATCATCGAGATTGCTGCCGAGGTTACGGACTTCAATTTCAAGACACTTGCCAGCTATGAAGCGCTGGTGTTGCAGCCCGAGGCCAAATTAACGGGCATGAATCCGTGGGCCCAAAACCAGCATGATGCCAGCGGCCTGACTGAGCGTGTGCGCACTCAGGGCAAGCCAGAGCGTGAGGTCATTCATGAACTCATCGGCTTTATCAAGGGCCAGTTTGGTGACGAGCCTGCTATCTTGGCAGGGAACTCGATTCATAATGACCGGAATTTTATCAAACGGTGGTGGCCGGAAGTCGACGCACTGCTGCATTACCGCATGATGGATGTGTCGTCGCTGAAAATATTGATGCAGGCCAAATACGACGTTGGCTTCGAAAAGAAAGAAACGCACCGTGCCTTTGATGATATCCAGGCTTCAATTGCCGAATTGCAGCACTATCTGGAGTGGTTCGCTGATCAAAAAGACTAGATCTTATCCTGAGTCTTTATCCGTTCTAGTCACAAAATTAGCTATCAGCAAATTGGCCTATTATGGAGTAAGTACGGGGTATGTGAAAATTTTCACGTAGACTTTTAATTATATACCTTTGGTCTATTGTTCGCAGTGATTATTGCCGTATTGCCTAGTATGTGTTTTAAGAGCATTGTATGGATATGAACTTCTGTTTGCTTACAAATCTTTAGATATAAGATTTAAGTACGCACTTCATGGATCATGAACTCTAATTGGAATGGAAGGCAACTATGGCAATAGAAGGCATACCAGAGCAACCAAAACAATACGGGGAAGTGCTACACCTGCCAATGAATTACTGGGAGTTAGTTAAACAAGCTGCTTGGGAGCGAGTTGACGAGCGTTTAGCGTCAGCTCTCGATCCGATTGAGGACGACATTAACTTCGTACTTGTAGAGACACAGGCAAAAATTGTGGTCACTGGCCATGAGAAGAGTGGTAAATATTTTCGGGAATTGCTCCAAGAATATACCGAACGAACGCCGGAAATCGTCGACAATATGCGGCGGCTTGGACAAAATGATACGGCTGTCTTGCGAATTGAATCAGGTACTGTCGCACCGCTTATTGCAGAAAGAATCGTAACAGAACTCAGAATTGGTTATCAAGCGATTGTCGCAATGGAAAACTGTGACGCCGAGTTGGCAGAACTATTACATTTTGATTGATTTGCTAGTTTAAGAATTATTGATGCGTATATTGTCATTTACCGGTGTTTTGAAAGGCAGTTGGGTCTGCTGAAGGAATGAGATCGCTCGGGTCGATGTTTTTAGCTGCATCCCCCACGTCTAGTCCAAAATCGATAACTTCGGCTATTGGATGCGCGACGATATTGAGAGGGTTTTTGGAATATGTCAGGCTTTCATCGCTTGTACGGAGTCCGTACAAATCAACAGCGCTCGTAAATGCAGTAGCTGCCAAGATACCAATACCAATACGCCTAGCTACACGCTTCTCATGTTTAGTTAAAGGCACATATTCCCGCCCACTGTTATTAGGGTGGTTCGAATTTGAATTGCGCAAGGATGTCATAAATATACATTAGCACAAACATTATACAAAGTCAATAATATGTTCCATTATTTTGATATAATAGAGGGAATGAATCATAAAATCGTCGAAGATTATATATTGAGCATGCCGGATACGGTGCGAGAATATCCGTTTGGCGAGGGAGTTGCCGTTTATAAAGTTGCCACCCGGCGCGGAGCAGAAGACGCCAAAATGTTTGCACTGATTGCAGAGGATAGTGATCCGCTACAGCTGAGCCTGAAATGCGACCCGCAGTTGGCCGTACTACTGCGTGAAAAATACGAGACCGTCATGGCCGGCTATCACCTGAATAAAAAACATTGGAATACAATGATACTCAGCGGGCAAGTACCAGTGGATGAAGTCCAGGACCTGATCCGACATTCATATGTACTGGTGTCGGGGATAACCGAGCTTCCTGAATACGTCAGCAAAACACCTGGCCGTCCGAAATCGAAATAGCCAACCGGCCGAATGTGCCAATCATGCGTCTCAAAACCTTCACCTTAGTGGCGACCTGCGGGGCGGCCCCAAAATTGTTTATCTTAGGATAAAAATTTTAGGGGCGGACAGGTTGACGAGGCTCATGGGTAGATTTTGAGACGCAGGTCACTTACGGCTGGCTGATCATCTGTAGCAGCAGTTGCGCGGCTGACAGCTCTTTTTCGACGATGGCACGTTCGCCTGCAGCAGGTTTGGCGTTTATAATTTTTTTGAGATTTGTAATGTAGTCACTGAGTAACGACTGCATGGCGGTCGTAAAGACGGCGTCGTACGTACCGGCCGCCTGGGCAGCTTCAAGTGACTGGTCAATGGCGGGGCTGCTAATCAGAGCAAGCTGTTTGGCGTCTATTGTGCCGCCGCGCTGATTGATGTAGGTAATGAGTTCCTGCTGGGCTGACGTCGTTGAAACCTTGGCAGTGGTAGCAAAATTGATCAGGTTTTGCGATTCAAGCGTCTTGAGGCCAGCGTCACTAGTGCGGATAATGCGCTGCTGGTTAGAGGTGAGCGACGATAACCCGGGTGTGTCACCTTGGCCGCCGCGGAAGATGCTCAGCACAATTGCTAGCACGATGAGTGCCGCAAAAGCTGCCGCCGCCAGGAGTAATATAGTAGTAAACTTTGAACCGTTGCCGGGAAGTCGCTTTTTAGCAGGCTTCGGCTTACTTTCCAAGAAAAAATCGTAGGGCGTGCCAGCTGGCTGAGCCGGCAGTACCTGCGCCGGATAGGTGGGCTGCATTTGCGACGGGTGGGCGATGTAGCCAGAATTTTGCGGCTGTGTTCCGGCGATTGGCGGGTATGCTGGCTGCTGCCGGGGAGGAGTGGCACTATGCTGCTCTGGGGCAGGGTATCCAGGCTGTTGGACCGGCTGCGGTATTGGAATAGATGGTGCCGAAGCCGACTGTGCGCCGGGCTGCTGCCCTGGTTGTGGCGGCAGATAATAAGCTGGCTGTTGACCGGGCTGAGCTGGCAGATAGTAGGGCTGCTGGCCTGACTCCAGCGGATAGTACGGCGCTGGAGCAGGTGGCGGTACCGGATTGGACTGCGTGGGTGGCTGAGAGGCAAATGGCGTGCTCGGTGTAACCGGCATGGCCGGAATCGGGCCGGGCTGCTGCGGTTGTTGTGCGGGATAGCCGCCTGGACCTGGTCGAGGAGAGTTATTTGCTGGAGGCATCTGTCTTATTTAATCATAAACGGGTTCAAATACACAGGGGTGCACCGATGCAAACCAGCTAAGACGGGCGGGCGGCTTGCTACTTCACCAGAGATACTGCACACTAAATAGAGATATGGATGCAGTCGAGGAAGTCAAGAGTCGTTTGGGCATTGAGGATGTCATTGCTGAATATGTCGAACTCAAACGCGCCGGGCGGAATTACAAGGGTCTGAGCCCGTTCAGCAGCGAAAAGTCACCGAGCTTTGTTGTCAGTCCCGAAAAGCAGATTTGGCATGATTTCTCATCTGGCAAGGGCGGTGATATGTTCAGCTTTGTTATGGAAATGGAAGGGCTCAATTTTAAGGAAACACTAGCGCTGCTGGCCCGCAAAGCGGGAGTGGACCTGGAGCAGTTCCGTGGATCCGGCAACGGCCAGAACAATGCCCGGCGCAAAGAACGGCTGTACGCGGCCAGCGAGCTGGCTGCCAAATTTTATCAGGTGCAGTTCAGTCGCAGCAAAATAGCGCTGGAATATGCCCTCGGTAAACGTAAGTTTAGTAAAGAAACGGCGCTGCAGTGGCAGCTGGGTTATTCGCCAAACACTGGTAGCGCCCTGTGTGATTTTCTCATGTCCAAAAAGTTTACGCCGGATGAGATCCGTGACGCCGGACTCAGCTCCGCCAATCGCTACGGTAATTCGGGCAGAAATAGTCTGCGCGATATGTTCCGCGGCCGGCTGATGATACCGCTGCATGATCCGCAGGGCAGAGTAATCGGCTTCACGGCGCGCTTACTGGAAGATAATAACGTCTCTCCCGGCGCAGCGCAAAGCGGCTCGTACGATGCCCCCAAATACATCAATACGCCGCAAACTGCTCTGTACGACAAAAGCCGACATGTCTACGGGCTGCACCTGGCCAAAGAATCGATCCGCAAAACCAAATACGTAGTGCTAGTCGAAGGGAACCTCGATGTCATCAGCAGTCACCAAGCGAATGTCCGGCAGGTGGTGGCTACAGCAGGGACGGCGATGACTGAACAGCATTTGAAGGCGCTCAGTAAATTTACGGGTGACATCCGGCTGAGCTATGACCAGGACAAGGCCGGACTGAATGCGACCGAGCGCGCCATCGGTGTGGCTGCAAAAGTTGGCGTCTCAATCAGCATGATTACGATTCCTTCTGGCAAGGATCCCGACGAGCTTATCAAACAGGATCCGCAGATCTGGCGTGATGTCATAGAAAAGCATCAGTATGCCCTCGACTGGCTGATTGACCGTTACCAGAGCCTACTCGATATATCGAGTGCGCAGGGCAAGCGTGAATTCAGTGACGTACTGCTGCCGGTGGTGCGAGGGTTGCAGGACAGTGTCGAACGGGATCATTATCTGCAACGGATCGCTGGTATTATTGGTGTCAGTCAGGATGCCCTCACTGATAAATACGAACAGACCACCCGCGAGTTGCCAGTACCGCGCAAGCGCCAAACCGCGACGCCAGCCCAGGTTGACCGTCAAACTGCCGAAAACTTCCGCATCCAAGATCAACTGCTGGCCCTGGCGCTGATGCAGCCATCACTGCGCAGCCATCTGGCGCCGATAACGCCGGACATGCTCTTTAGTGACAATGCCCGGACGCTGCTGCAATTTTTGCAGAACCATCCGGATTTTACCGGCAAAGAGGCTGATAGGGTTGCGGAATTGCGGCCTATCGCGGATTATGCTAAAATATTATCTGTAGCATATGAAGAGCTCTATCAGGGTATTGAGATTGTCGACCTCCAAAGTGATGCGACCCGGCAACAAACCCGGTTGATAGAAAATTATGTAAAAACGCAAAAACTCCAAATAACAGACAAGCTGGCAACTGCCGATGAAGCCGAAACCCGACACCTGCTCGGACGGGTACGGCAGCTCGACCAGCTCCTCAAACAAGTGAAGTGATATAACAGGTCATTACAGCCTGTTTGTATGGTGGAATTCACGGTATTTATAATAAGGAGACATGCATGGCAGACGCCCCCAAGAACGACAAGAACGAAGAAGTGAACAAAAAGAACGACGGCAAAAAGGACAAAGCCGCCAAGAAACCAGCTGCAACTGACAAGGCTGCAGCGACAACTGTCGAAGAGCAGAAGCAACAGCTGATTGCCAAAGCCAAAAAAGACGGCCACATTGAGCAGCGCGAAATATTCGCTGTTATACCCGAAACACCAGAAAACGCCGAAGCGCTTGATGCGCTCTATACTGAATTAGCCGAGACAAACGTTGAAGTGACGACAACCGACCCCGATGTTGCCGCCTTTACCGATGACTGGGTCGCCGAAGCCGAAGAGGAGGAAGCGGAAGTCGCCGGCAGTGGCAGTGCTATCGTCTATCTAGACGACGACGTCGCTGACGACTCCGTTCGTCTGTACCTTCGCGAAATTGGTAAAATCCCGCTGCTAAACGCCGAAGAAGAACTCAAGCTGGCCTATGAAATCAAAGCCGGTTCCAAAAAAGCCAAAGACAAGATGGCCGAAGCCAATATGCGACTCGTTGTCTCGATCGCTAAGCGCTACGTCGGTCGCGGTCTTGATCTGCTCGATTTGATTCAGGAAGGCAACACTGGACTGCTGCGTGCCGTTGAAAAATTCGATCCTGACAAGGGGTTCAAATTCTCAACCTATGCAACCTGGTGGATCCGCCAGGCAATTACCCGTGCTATCGCCGACCAGGCGCGTACCATCCGTATTCCTGTCCACATGGTGGAAACCATCAACAAGCTGCTACGTACTCAGCGCCGCCTGACCCAAGAACTCAACCGCGAGCCATCAAACGAAGAAATAGCCAAAGAGATGGAAATCGAAGTCGACAAGGTCGAGCATATTATGAAAATCAAGCAGGATATTTCCAGTCTTGACGCCTCTATTCGTGACGACGAAGAAGATTCCGTTTTATCTGATTTCATCGAAGACGAAGACACGGTGAGTCCCGAGGAATCCGCTACCAATCAGCTGCTGAAAGAGCAGGTGAAGGAGATATTAAGTGCTCTGACAGAGCGCGAGCAGAAAATTTTAAAATTGCGCTTCGGCCTGGAAGACGGCAAACAGCATACTTTGGAAGAAGTAGGCCAGGAATTCAGCGTCACCCGTGAGCGCATCCGTCAGATTGAAGCCAAAGCCCTTGCCAAACTGCGCAAGCACAAAGACGCCAAGAAGCTGCACGACTACATTAAGTAGCATTTCCACTCCCTTGACGCCATCAGTGCCGCTACAAATTTGACAACATTTATTATTTGTATCTGCAAAGGTATGTGGTTATTATCAAAAAATAACTGGAGAAGGTAGCTGATGACTGAACGAAGTGTATACATACAACCTTACGAGGGTAATGATGGCTCTGACGAGAGTGACTGGCGTGCTTATGCCCTCTGCGCCCAAACAGATCCAGAAGCTTTTTATCCTGAAAAAGGAAGAGGGAGCGCAAAAGCGGCAAAAGCAGTCTGTAAGGTATGTACCGTCAAGGAACCATGTTTAGAAGATGCCTTGAAAAATGGAGATCGATTTGGTGTATACGGCGGATTATCTGAGCGTGAGCGCCGCAAGCTGCCTAAAGACCGTAAGTAGCTGCATGGTTACATTAGATAGGAGGGGTATAAATCAGAATAACAGGTGCAACACGTCTGTCATTCCTGTCATAATGTGGTAAGCTTAAGTTAAATGCAGAAACCAAAATTAAAGTCATATTTCAGTCTGTTTACTCCGTCGCCGCTTGGTATAGTGTTTTATGTCTTTTGGTCGGTGCTAGCAATAGCTTTGAATCAAATCGACGCTATTCAGAAGGTGTTGCAGCTGCCGCGCGGACTCGATTTTATTGGTGCGATAGCAAGATTTGCCGATCGGGTTTTGACATCAGCAATTGGTGAATCCAGTACCCAAACGCTGGTGGTGGGATTGTTTTGGGCCGGTGTTGGTATGGTCGTTTATGTTTTCCTGCGAGCATTGTCAAAGTTAGTGGTTGAGCTGGACGATGATATCGATGAGCGGCGCTACGTCTGGCCGAAAGGCATGAACCGCTCTGGGCCGCTGCTGATTTTTATAGAAAAGGGCATCTTGCGCACCGTTGCGGCTATTGCACTGATCCTAACAATTATCGGACCACTCGCAACGGTCATTAGCCGGCCGGTATTTACTGATTTTCTTGGTTCAAATAAGCCACTGCAGTATATCGTATGGTTCATAAGTAGTGTGATCGTGTGGCACGTCGTGGTCGTACTGCTACGTTTAGTCGTACTTCGAGCCCGGTTGTTCGAATAAGACACGGCTTTACGGTATAATTGTGCAGGTATGAGTATGATTATTATTGGAATTGCTGGAACCAACGGTGCCGGCAAGGATACGGTTGGTCGCATCTTGGCTGAACAGCATGGCTACCTTTTTGTGTCAGTCACTGACGTGCTACGGGCCGAGCTGCGGCGCCGAAACTTACCGATCGATCGTTTGCATATGCGTGATCTCAGCGCCGAATGGCGCCGGGAGTATGGCTACGGCGTACTTATCGACCGGGCGGTGGATGCTTATAAATCGGCTATGGCTACCGGTACATACAACGGTATGGCCGTTGCCAGCTTGCGCAATCCTTATGAAGTCGACCGCGTACACGAGCTCCAAGGAGTTGTCTGGTGGGTGGATGCCGACGCCCGGCTGCGCTTTGACCGCATTCAGCGCAATGCCGCCACTAGAGCCCGCGCCGGAGAAGACGAAAAAACTTTTGAAGAATTCCTGGCAGAAGAAAAAGCGGAAATGTACTCCAGTGGCGACGAAGCCACGCTCAATATGTCGGCCGTTCGGGATAAATGTGATGTCAAACTCCAGAATGGTGGCAATTCGCTGGAAATGCTCGAGCAGGAAATTACCGGCATGTTTGATGATCCGCAAATTGAAGGCGCCGGTGGGCTGCAGGTCTAAGTGGCGTCCAACGGGTTAGCACTCAAGGTAGAGGTTTTGAGATCAAGTCGCTAAACTTTTCGTTTTGCTTGGCGTGGCAGCTTTTTGTAGCCAGGATCTTTGCGAATCGAGCGATCAAGTAACTGCCACAATTCCTTGAAGGCGCGGGCCACAACTTTATTTTTGACGCGGATTGCCGATGCTTCGTGTTCGAAGCAGACAATCATTAGTTCATGGCCGCTGACTGTCCATTCGACGGGAGCGGTGTAGTCATCGTTATGTATCCAGGTTCGCGTCAGATTGTTCTCGCGGTCAATGGCCGGATTGGCTGAAGCCTCAAGGCAGTCCTGCGTTATACCGTAGCGCTGCGCGCCGACTTTGGCTGGAAGACTGCGTAATTTACTCATAGTTTCATGTCCCATAACCGGGATATCAGCCCGCGTCTTTATAAAATAGATCGGCTGCTTCAGGCCCGTTTGATGCTCGTACAAAGAAGCTACGACCTGGTTGCCGTGGTAACTGCGCACATCCTTTTCGCCGGTAGATTTTTCATAGTCGCGGCGAAGCTCCTGCAGGGAGTCGCGGATACCTTGCTCAAGTGCCAGCAAACGGTTGCGCTCGGTGGCAACGATACCCGTGAGCGCGATCGGATCTTCAGCCTTATAGACAAACTTTCCGCGGACTTCAGCGCGTGCAATCAGCTGCATCTCAAATAATTTTTCAAGCACCTTGTAAGCGTTCGAACGAGTCAAGTCCAATGCTTTGGCTATTTGCGGCGGGGCTGACTCACCCTGTTTGAGAAGATACAAATATGTTTTGGCCTGAACATCGTTGAGACCGACCTGCTGTAATAAGTTTTCCATAAGCATAATATAGCACAATTTGTATATATTGTGAACGTAATATTCACAATATATACATTATATAACAGATACGCCAACAATATTGTCACAAATAAGTTTCAGTAAAATATTTATTATGAAATAATGTTAACTGTAAAGAAAGGATGTTATATGAAAGCACCGGAAACCTATGAAATACCTCGTAGTACATTATTGGGCGAAGAAATAATGAAGTTGCTACAGCCAAGTACAGTTGTTGAATTCGAAAGTGCCCTTCGGAGGGATGGGGAATTGGAATACCGAGAATCCGTCTGCCGACTCGTAGACACGGATCGGTTTATGGGCTGTGTTGCCGTTGAATATTACAATGAAGATTTTGCCTTAAATCCAGGATATGAGCGAGGTACTCGCAAAACACTGGTTATAGCGGGAGTTGTCGAAGGTGACATGGTAAGCTACAAGAAATCTGATTATGTTGAACCCAATCTAGGTGTCATCCACTTAAAGCACGTAGAGATTGCCATGGAAGAAGTAATACAAAGCTTACATGATCATCTTGCCACCCTTGAATAGATCAGTTTCCTACATCCGCTATATAAGTCCTACCAACATCTTGGTCTCTCCGCCGGACGCGGTTTGGAATCCGGAAAAGCCTGGTACGCTCAGCGAGACGTACCAATTGGTAAAATTTTTGAAAAACCGTGGTTGGGAGTGGGGCGGTGACTGGCTTCCAAAAAGTGGCCGCACAGATTATCAGCATTTCCAAAAACTGATCTAAACTGCCAACCCTTCAAAGGTTAACAAAGGTAGACCAACGAGGTTTATATAAATGTGATATCGAAATTCACAAATATAGTTATCCACGTGTGCATTATTTCTAATGTATAAATAAAATTCACAGTTTTAGAGTGTGCTCGACTTGCACATCATACAAATTAGTTGTATGGTTATTGCTACCAAGAAGTGTATATGTACACGTAATGGGGGGGGTGTCGTATATACGTATATAAATCTGATGAAAGTGTACACCTTATGGCAGAACAGTTAGATCAATCCTTTACCCCTGAAACGCCAGATATTTGTATGGTTATGGCAAACATGTTTCGCAACAGACTTACAATCCTTGAGGCATCGAAACATCTGGGTGAATTAGCGACACTCGACCCATACGAGATTACTGTGCCTGAAGTTGAAACATTTGAGGATACGACTGGCGGGGAACTTAAAGAATTTGCTGACCAAATGTTGGAATTCGATGCTTGCACTGAGAAATCACCAAACGGAAAAACTGAATTCTGGATAATTCGTGAGAAGACTGACTATGCCGGTAGGCCACTAAAGGCGCTTCGTAAATTAGGTCGTGCGAAGAGCTGGCTGCCGCAAGCTATAGTTGTTACGACAACCGGCCGGCTCGATATTGCCACGGCTGTCGACATACGAAAATCGGCATTTCGACCCGAGGGAAACACTAATCTGTTGTCTATCTTAAGCCTGCCACGTATTCGCAGTACTGATCAACAAAATGTAGTCCACGGTAAATTACTCGCAGATCTTTGGATGGCTGAGGATAGATACTTAGACGCCGATAAGCCCGTCTGATAGTTGGTTTTGATATTGCCGCCTGACCTCTACTGATCGGCTGGTTAGTTGCTGGACGGTAACGTATACTTTAATTTATGAGTGAAAAGAGTCAGGCGTCTCGCAAGAAGCTCGTCGTCATTGACGGCAAGTCAGTGTTTTACCGTGGCTATTATGCCATGCCGAATTTATCGACAAAGGACGGTACACCGACAGGTGGTGTGTTTGGCTTTGCGTCGATGGCGCTCGAAGTCATCAAGCGGTTGCAGCCGGACTATGTGGCAGTAGCCTGGGACAAGCCAAAGACCAACATTCGCCGCCGCCTGGCGCTGTATCCAGAGTATAAAGCTGGTCGTAAGCCGACGCCGCCCGATTTCAAAGCGCAGATACCGGTGCTGCAGGAATTACTACAGGCATTTGGCTGGCCGCTGTATGAAATGGACGATTACGAGGCTGACGATATAATGGGCGCTTTGGCGGTGCAGGCAACAGCCAAAGATATCGAGACCATGCTTATTACCAGTGACCTCGACATGCTCCAGCTGGTCAATCCGCACGTCCACGTCTACGCCCTCAAAAAAGGCCTCAGTAATATTGAAGAATTTTCGCCGGAGAGTCTGGAAGCGAAATACGGTATTCGTGTCGACCAGATGTTGGACCTAAAGGCTCTTAAGGGCGACTCGTCGGACAATATTCCTGGTGTGCCCGGCATTGGTGAAAAGGGTGCCGTCGCACTGCTGCAAGAGTTCGGAACGCTTGACAATATTTATGAAAACCTTGGCCTCATCAAGGACGCCACGCGCCGCAAGCTGGAAGCTGGCCGTGAACTGGCATATCTGAGCAAGCAGCTGGGTGCTATCTGGACGGACGCTCCGCTCAAGCTCGATCTGAAAGAAGTCGATGGTACGCTGTGTGATCCACAGAAGATTCTGGATCTGCTGCAAAAATTAGAATTCAAGAGCCTGGTACGTCAATTGCCAGATGTTATGCACATCAAGGGTAAAATAACAGCCACCAATGCTTTCCAGCAGGGAAAGCTAGCCAAAAACACCATTATCTCATCCATCGATGAGCTACAAAATCTTAAACTGACGCCGTCGCAGGAACTGACAGTGCACGCTCGGGCCGCTGGCCGGCATGGCAAAGATCCGCGCGTCCTGCTGCTCAGTCCAAAATCCGATGAAGTTTATAGCTTTGATCTGGCCAAGCTGCCGCACGAAGCAGTTGCCGAAAAACTGAACGATTATATGGGTGAGAGCGGCGCTTACCTCATTGGTTACGATATTAAAGCATCTCTGAAGGTACTTCGTGAAATTGGTGTTGGCAGGCCGGCAGTCGGCCACGATGTCATGATTGGAGCCTTTTTACTCAACGCGCTGCGCCGTGAGCAGACACTGACCGATCTGGCAGAAGCCGATCTCAATTATGCCGGCTCATCGCTTGAGGACCTTAGCGATGAAGAAATTATCCAACGGGCCCCAGATTTTGTATCACTCATCGCGGCACTGTACGAGCATCAGGCTACATCGCTCAAGGAAATCCCGAAGCTCGATCAGCTTGCCAAGGATATCGAATGGCCGGTTATCACCGTGCTGGCCGACATGGAATATGAGGGCATGCTGCTCGACACTGCGTACCTGGCGGACTTCTCAGACGAAATAAACAGCCTGATTGGCGGTTACGAACAGCAGATATATGAACTGGCCGGGCAGGAATTCAATATCGGCAGCCCAAGCCAACTGGCCGATATATTGTTCGACACGATTGGTATGTCGCCGCTCGGCATCAAAAAGGGCAAAACTGGCTACAGCACTGCTGCCAGTGAACTAGATAAGCTGCGCGGTCAGCACCCAATTATCGACCTCATCACGCAGTACCGCGAAGTCGCTAAGCTGAAGAATACCTACGTCGATACATTGCCGAAGCTAGTAGACGACGAATCGCGGGTACATACCACGTTCGCTCTGACCGTGGCCCAGACTGGCCGGCTCAGCAGCAACGATCCGAATCTGCAAAATATCCCAACCCGCACCGACCTCGGTCGCCGGATTCGCACGGCCTTTGTAGCGGGCCATTCGGGAGACGGCAGGCGCAACAAGTTTGTCAGTGCCGATTACAGCCAGTTCGAACTGCGTCTGGCCGCGGTGATGGCCAAGGACGCCGAGCTTGTCAGTATGTTTAATAGCGGTGCCGATATTCATACTGCAACTGCCGCCAGGGTGTACGGCCGTCAGGTAGAGGATGTGACGAAGGGTATGCGCCGGGCGGCGAAGGTAATTAACTTCGGGATTTTATACGGCATGAGCCCGCATGGCCTGTCGATAGCCACCGGCATGAGCCGCGAACAAGCAGTGACCTTTATCGACAAATACAAGCAAGTGCGGCGGCCACTGTTCGACTATATGGACCGTACGCGCGAACTGGCCCGATCTCAAGGCTACGTTGAAACCCTGCATGGCCGCCGCCGACCGATGCCTGATATCCATTCGCCGAATTTCATGGTCCGCCAGGCTGCCGAACGGGCTGCCATCAATATGCCCATCCAGGGCACCGAAGCCGACCTCATGAAGCTAGCTATGATCCGGGTTGACGAATTGCTGCATGAAAATTTCCCGGCATCAAAGCAGCTGCTGCAGGTGCACGATTCTATTCTCGTCGAATGCCCCGAAGCAGACGCCCCGGAAATCGCCGCGCTGCTCAAGGAAGCCATGGAAAACATCTATACGCTACCAGTCCGGCTTGATGTCGACGTGACAATCGGAGACAACTGGGGAGAACTATAACGCAGAGCGCTACCGTAAATTATTCTACTGCCCGGGCGCAGCAAATCCGGTACGATACAACCACCATATAATCTGGAGATCCTACCATGCCTGAAATACCTGACCTTACACTGAATACCGGGGCCGCAATACCACAAATCGGCTATGGACTATGGCGTAATGCCGATCATGATGAGTGCGTTGACGCAGTAGCCTATGCCCTTGACGCCGGCTATACGCACTTTGACGGTGCGCAGATATATGGCAACGAGCAACACCTCGGTGAAGCGATCGCGAACAGCGGAGTTGACCGGGCAGAATTGTTTATCACTACCAAGATCTGGACCGATAATATGGACGCTGGCACCGTCGAACCGAGCTTTCGAGAGTCACTAGGGAAGTTGCGCACTGACTACGTTGACCTGCTGCTGTTGCATTTTCCGGTTACCGAAACGCGCGCCGAAGCCTGGCTGGAGCTCGAGAATATATACGAATCGGGCGCCGCTAAAGCAATTGGCGTCAGTAATTACACCGTCGGTCATCTGGAAGAATTATTAAAAACCTGCAAGGTTAAACCAGCCGTAAACCAGGTGGAACTCAGCGTCGTGTTGCAGCAGCCGGAGCTAGTAGAATACTGCAAAGATAACGACATAATTGTCGAGGCCTACACGCCGCTTGCAGAAGGCCATTTCTTTGACGATCCAATCTTGAAGGAGCTGGCAGCCAAGCATGGCAAATCCGTCCAGCAGATCATGCTACGCTGGTGTATCGATTACAGCGTCGTTTGTTTAACCAAGTCTGCCAAAAAGGACCGCATTGAACAAAACATTGATATATTTGATTTTGAACTGGATAAAGACGATATGACAAAACTCAAAACACTTGATCAAAATCACCGCACAAACTGGGACCCAACCCACGTTGCGTAAATAGCGCAGCCTAGTATCTTACTGACAATGCACGAGCATAAGCCCATGATAGGAGTTAGAAGGCACACACAACGTGCCTTCTTTAAGTGGAGGTATATGAAATGGTAAAATTTGAAGGCGACGATGAATTGCAAACGCAACCTGGTTCTATGTCTGGTGGTGTAAATACATCGGAAGAAGATTTACCAGAAATAACCAGCGGTGAGCGACCATTTTATGCGGGCCGACAGAGCAGTGAGCCAATCCCAGGTATACATACGGAAATCAATGAAGATGATCAATCGGATATGTCTGCGGAGGCAGGTGATATGGCACATACTAACCTCTCAGGTTGGGAAAGAGACCCTACTAAATTATCACAGTTGCCACGCGAAGATGTGCCTGAAGCACTAGGTAGCTTAGTTGTGCCAATCCCTGATCCGGTAGTTCCCGTCAAGCCTGGCTCGGATAACTTTTTACCATAAGACTACGAAATGGAAGTTTAGTAATGGATGAACAATTACTTCGCTCAGTACAACGACAGCTCCGCGCGATTAAAATAATGCTCGGATTCTTTTTTGTCATGATTTTAGCTATGCTGGCGATTCTCGGCTTCATTACCTATAAAGTCGTTACTTTTACCCAGGATATTACAAACAAAGTTACAAATATCCAAGATCAGACCAAGCAAAGCCTGAACCTAAAAAGTCAGGTTTGTGAGAATAAATCTTTAACCAATTTGCTCGGTAGCAATAATAGTTTGTGTAATGGTCGATAAATTTCTGCCGACCGATGAATAATATGCATATGCTATTGCAATATAGCTAACTATGTGCTATTATAAGCACACTACGCTCAATATAGGTGAGGTGTGTACATAATTATGAAATTTATCATTGGTTTTCTTATCTCAATCGGACTGCTCATCTTTGTGTTTGTCCTGATTTTTCGTGGCGGCGGTGATTCCGCTGACCAGACGACCAAACAGGGAACGAAGCTTATTGATTATGCCAATAGTAGTAGTGCTGTTATGCAATTTACGCAGGAGGGACCGGTAACGGCCGACCTCACACACAACCGTGTCCGGATTACTGTTGGCCGTGACCAAACGACAATAGAAACGTTCAAGGGTTACGAGGGTCCTGCCGTAAATAGCAAATCGTATGCCAATAACTCCACGGCATATGCTGATTTTCTGCAGGCTTTGCAACTCGCTGGCTATACCGAAGGCAATAGTGACAAAGAATTTGCCGATGAACGTGGCCGTTGTGCAACTGGTCAGCGCTACATCATGGGCATCCAGGATGGCAGCAGCGAAATCCAACGCTTTTGGGCAACATCATGTGGCGGCGCAGCTACCTTCAAGGGTAAATCAGCAATTGTTCGAAGCCTCTTCATTCGCCAAGTCCCGGACTATAACACCGTCGCTGGCAATCTATCCCTCTAGGCAGACCGGACCGCAGCCTTATATACTGGTAGAGTGATACAAGCTGTAATATTTGATTGTTTCGGCGTCCTGACGTCTGACGCTTGGCTACCGTTTAAGCGGCGCTATTTTGGTCATGACCCAAATCTGGAGCAGCAGGCAACTGACCTCAACAAACAAGTCGATGCCGGCCTGGCGGATTATGATGATTTTATCAATGGCATCGCTGAACTTGCAGGCATGCAACCGACGCAAGCCCGGGCGGAAATTGCTAACAACGTCGCTAACGAAGCCCTTTTCGAATACATGGCTCAATTTTTGAAGCCGCAGTATAAGATTGGCTTGTTGTCAAACGCTGGCGCTAATTGGCTCGACGAACTGTTTGGCGAAAAGCAGGCCGGTCTGTTTGATGCTGTTCAGTTATCCTGCGACACCGGCTTTGTGAAACCCGACGCCCGTGCCTATCACGGTGTGGCCGACGCACTTGGCGTGGCACCGGAAGCATGCATTTTTATAGACGACCAAGAGCGGTACTGTACCGGGGCCCGCGACGTCGGCATGCAGGCTGTGGTGTACCATGAGTTTGAACAATGCAGAGACGAGCTTGAGGGGTTGCTGGGGCGCTCAAGCCCACGCTAGGCTGGTATGTCCGCTTAAGCAATCCGAAAGATGAGCCGTTTGCTGGTGCTGGCCGCCCGCTGAATCTGGCGTGTCTGCATCCGCAGCGAACTAGTAAAGGCGGCGCCCTGGGCCGTTATGATAATTTCTTTGTCGCGCACCGTCACGGCGACGGTTTTGCCAAATGCCTCAAGTACATAGCTTTTGATAGCGAGTGCTTCGTCGGGTTCATCATAATTTCGGTTTAGTAATATATCTGCGAGAGAATTGCTCATAGCTATGTAGTATGAATTTCTTGTGTGTATTCGGCAAGTACGTAGTAAATGGACCAACTGTAGTTGCTTGTGTTTATAGCTGTTTTACTTGCTAAACTTGACGTATGCCTGAATTACCAGAAGTTGAAACCGTTAAGCGTGGTTTGTCGCGGCTGTTGCCGGGCCTGACAATCACGCACGTATCGCATGATACTCCCAAGAGCTTTCCGAATGCTGAACATGACGTCGCGCAGTTTTTGCTGAGTTCAACGGTCGTTGCGGTCACGCGGCGGGCCAAAGTGCTGCTGATAGAACTCAGCAGCAAATACAGCTTGGTCATACATCTGAAGATGACGGGACAACTCGTCTACCGCAGTAGCTCAGAGCGCTTTGGGGCCGGCCATCCAAATGCCAGCCTGATCGGGGAACTGCCGGATAAATCGACGCGAGTGACGATAGATTTCAATAATGGGGCGCATCTGTATTTTAATGATCAACGCAAGTTCGGCTGGGTGCGGCTGGTACCAACCGTCGAAATTCCGCAGATTGATTTCTTCAAAAGGGTTGGGCCAGAGCCGTTGTCGGACGATTTTACGTGGCAAATTATGCGTGAACGCCTGCAGCGGCGCAAAAACACCAGTATCAAAGCTGCCTTGCTCGATCAGTCGGTCATAGCTGGTGTTGGTAATATATACGCTGACGAAAGCCTGTGGGGTGCGATGATTCATCCTTCAACGCTGGTCAAAAATGTTTCAGACAATCAAATACAGTTGCTCTATACTGCGCTGCGCGATGTGCTGCAGCTGAGCATCGACAAAGGTGGCTCAACAGATCAGCATTACGTCGATGCCGAAGGTAAGCCGGGCAAATACCTGACATTTGCCAATGTCTTCCGCCGCGAAGGTTTGCCATGCTCCCGCTGCGCCGCGACGATAGAAAAATCGCGCGTTGCCGGGCGGGGGACACATACTTGCCCGCAGTGTCAGGTCCTGTATGTGTAGTTGCTGACGCTTGGCCAGGATGGTAGATTGATACGATGCAACATAATAAGTTAACACCGAATAACATGATGTCCCGACAATATGACGATTTGGTTCTCACGGCAAACGTTAAAGCCGAGAGGGTGGGTTCAAAAGACGTGTTGGACGCGACAAGTGCATTAATGAGTGTGGCCGCCACAGAAAGACTAACTGTAGGCGAAATACTGATGAGCGGTCAGTACAGAAAGGGAACATTATTACCAGTATCGTCCGGAGTGTACACATTTGAACTCGATAACGTCGTCAGAGAGAGCCTGCTGGTATCAGGCGACAGACTTACAGTACGGAGCATTGCGCACGATAGCGATGCGGCCGTAATCCGTCTTGCGGGCACGGTCTTGACGGCTGCCTCGGAGCCATACCAACTGCAGCGAATTGCCAGTTTGGTGAGTCGGGTATCAAGACAGGGTCATGTCGGCCCTCGCCAGCGCACGTTGTCAATTGTGGGACAAAATGTTGTAGAAGATTTCTGTAGTTCGCTGCAAACATTTGATACAAAGCGTGGCTCAATGGTCGCGGAAGCAATAACGGATTTAGTCGTTGAATACGGCCCAAAACTCATCGAGGATTAGACGCGGATTATGCGCTCAGTCGTTTGAGTAATGCATAGACATCATCCGTCGTCTGTACCCGGTAGCGGGCTATCGACCGGCCACGGCCGACTTTGATGGTGTAAGCCGTGAGCGGCAGGCTGTCGAACATATCTTCATCGGTGTAATCATCGCCCATACAGAGGATAAAATCTGGAATTTTAGCTGCCGGGTATTGGTCTAGCAGGTGCGTTACGGCTGAACCCTTGTTGACGTCAGTTGGCTTGATCTCGAGAATTTTATTACCGTTAAACACGCCGAGGCCATGAGATTTGGCGTAGGGCCGCAGCAAACGCCGTAATATGACGAGATGCTTCTGCGCATAGTAGGGCGACGCGGCGCGGTAATGCCAGACCAGCGAGAAGTTTTTGGCTTCGACGAAGGCGCCGGGCGTATTAGCGGCGTATTTCTCAAGGATTGGCAGTACGGCGTCTTGCCAGGCCGGCGAGGCATCAGTCAGACGCTGCCATTTGGCGTGAGCTGCTTTCTTGGCTGCAGGTTTGCTGCTCTTCGTGCTTTTGGTAGTTTTGCTGGGCCGAAGCAGGGCACCGTGCTCAGCTACCAGACTTATCGGCAGGTCCCCAAGCCACAGCTCCAGGTCCTGCTGGCTTCGGCCGCTGATGATGGCTATGTCTACTTTCTCGGTTTGGCTGAGTTTGTTGAGCGTCCGGAGTATTGATGTAGTCGGCGCTGCTTTGGCTGGGTTGGTGACATGCGGCGCTAGCACACCGTCGTAGTCGAGCAATAATAGCGGCCGCTGTGCCCGGCTGAATGTTTCGAATAGGTCCTCTTGACGCTCCTGCGTGAGCGTCCTGGTGATATGGCGAGTGCCAGGAATCGGCTTTTGAAGCGATTGCATGAAGTTACCGGCCCAATGTTGCACGGTATGCGTGGCGATCTGTTTGTGCATGGTCGAAATGCGATGTTTTAGTTCACGTTTCGGCATTTTGACAGCGCTCGTCAATGCTTGGACCAATGACTCCGGACGGCGTGGATTAACGAGTAGGGCGTCGGTCAGCTCCTGGGCGGCGCCAGCGGTGCTACTGAGAATGAGTACGCCGTCGTGTTTGGGGCGGCTGGCAATATATTCTTTGGCAACCAGGTTCATACCGTCGCGCAGCGGGGTGATAAAGGCGACATCCGCTACCTGGTACAGTGCCGTTACGGCTTCGACGGACATTGAGGTATACATGTAGTCAACTGGCTGCCAGGATTTGGTGCCGAACTCTTTGGATATGCGCGCCACCAGGTCTTCGACGCGTTCCCGCAGCTGTATGTACTCATCAATCTCAGTGCGCGACGGCACGGCCAGCATGACCATAATGACTTTGCCATGAATAGTTGGTGTCCGGCGTAGAAATTCATAGTAGGCTTCCAGGCGTTCTACGAGGCCCTTGGTCGGATCGAGCCTATCGACGGTCAGGATGACTTTGAGACCTTTGTACTTTCGTTTATGTTGCCTCAGTTCTTTTTTGACGGCGCTGAGTTTGCGGGCACGGGTAAAGCGATCGTAGTCGATGCCCATTGGAAAGTCCATAACCCGAGTCGTATGCACGCCTTGAATGACCTGGCCGGACTCAACAATTTCACTCGTCAACTCTTTGCATGCTTCGAGATAGTTATCGGCGTATGACTTAGTATGCAGCCCCATAAGGTCGGCGCCGAGCGTGCCGGCCAGCAAATGTTTGGCAGAGGGAACCTTTTGAAAATGTTTGAGCGACGGGAAAGGGATGTGCAGGAAAAAGCCGATTTTGGCTTTAGGTCGAACGACACGCAGCAGGGCAGGCAGGATGAGCAATTGGTAATCGTGTACCCAGATGGTGCTGCGCGTATCGCTCAGCGCCAGTACGACGCCGGCAAAAGCTGAATTGACCGATTTGTAAGCTTTCCAGTATCTGTCGTGAGCTTCGGTATGGGCAGGCAGATCGTGAAATATTGGCCATAGAATGGTATTGCTGTAGCCGTTATAGAAATTATCCAGTTGTTTTTGTGTCAAAAATACGGGGTAGCAATTGCTTTTTCGAAGCGTTGTCGTGATCTCTTCGCGCTCGGCCTTTGTCAGGTCGTCGCTCGGAATACCCGGCCAGCCAATCCATTTGTTTCGCTTGTCGTCGACATATGCGGCCAGGCCAGTTGCCAGCCCGCCAACACTTGGATAAAAGGCCAAGCTGCCGTCCGCAGACTTCTTAATACTGATCGGCAGCCGGTTTGAAACAATAACTACTGATGGTGTCATATCTACGCTAGAATGTATCACACTTTTGGCCTTTCTTTAGTAAGATAGCCTACTTTGTGGAGCAGCAGAAGGGTCATACGTATGCGTAAAACCAGCGCGGCTGGCCAGCGTTTGTTATGATTGGAGCAGTGATTACGATACTATCGGGAACCAATAATTATCTGTTGCGGGCGGAGCTGCGCCAAATGATAGCAGTATTCGAAGCTGAGTACGGCGATATGGCGCTTGAGCGGCTCGACGGAGAAGACTCGTCCTACGAACGCATCCAAGAATCGGTACAGAGTTTGCCGTTTTTATCTGACCGCAAAATGGTGGTGCTGCTGACGCCAGGGGCGAGTAAGCAATTTGCCGAAAAAGCCCCAAACCTGCTGCAAGAACTGCCGGATACCACTGATCTCATCATCGTTGAGCCCAAGCTCGATAAGCGTTCAACCTATTATAAATTCCTCAAAAAACAGTCAGGGTTTACCGAATATAACGATCTCGATGAAATGGGCCTGGCCAAATGGCTGGTAGGTCTCGCTCGAGAAAAACAGGCCCAGCTCGGCATTGCCGATGCAAAATACCTGATTGAGCGAGTCGGCAGCAATCAGCAGATGCTGGCCAGTGAAATCGAAAAACTATCGCTCTATCAATTGGACATCAGCCGGACGGCTATCAACGCACTGACCGTCGCTGCGCCGCAGAGCACTATATTTCAGCTGCTCGAAGCCGCTTTTGCCGGCAACACCCGCCAAGCGCTGCATATCTACGGCGAACAGCGAGCACTGAAGGTCGAACCGCAGCAGATTATCGCAATGCTTGCCTGGCAGCTGCATGTGCTGGCGCTCATCAAAGCCGCCGGCAACGGCTTCGCGCCCGATGTCATCGCCCGCGAAGCCAAGATCAGCCCGTACGTGGTGCGCAAAAGTGCGAGCATCGCCCGCAAGCTAACCGTCGCTCGGACGAAGCAGCTCATTTCCGACCTGCTGGTTATCGATGAGCGCCTGAAGCGCGAGAGCCTGAACGCCGATGATGTATTGCTGGATTACTTGATCCGGCTCGCAGACTAGATGCATGCCCCGGCTGCGTGTGCTCATTCGTCCAGACAAATAAAATAGCCGCTCAACGAGCGGCTATTAGGAGTTCTAGCTGATAAGACTATTTTTTTGCAGCTGGTTTCTTAGCAACGGGCTTCTTGGCGGCTGCCGGCTTCTTGGCAGGGGCTTTAGCAGCTACCTTTGGAGCGGCTTTGCTGGCTGCTGGCTTTTTTGCTGCCGCTTTTTTAACTGGGGCTGCCGCACCGGCGTCTTTGGCTTTCTTGGCGAGCTGCGCTTTTTGGCGGGCAGCTTTGTTCTTGTGAATCAGTCCTTTTTTGGCAGCTTTGTCGATGTTGCTTTGAGCAGCGGCGTGGGTGTCAGCCGACTTTTCACCGCCAGTGATGGCTTTGTGAAAAGCTTTCAATGCAGTTTTGAGCGTCCGCTTGGTTTTGCTGTTGCGAATGGCAGCTTTTTCAGCAGTACGGACACGTTTTTTGGCTGATTTGATAATTGGCATGAAAGGGTTCCTTTGATTACGTATCTATTGGTTGTTCGATTGTAAACTATAACAGATATAACCGAGTGTTGTAAAGAAGGGCATAGACGCTTGTTGTCACAAAATGATTATGGTAAACTGACAGTAAGGCTATTTAAGAATATTGTACAAAACGTATTCTACAAGACAGAAAAATAAACAAACATATGAATGAAACACCTATGAATCCGAATAACAGTTCGCGCGACCCCAAATCTCAAATAGTCGAGAAGCTGAAGTCTACCAACAGCATACTCGTGACAGTCAGTGCTAATCCATCCATAGACCAATTGGCGGCATGTCTCGCCATGACGATGGTCCTCAATAAGATTGGCAAAAGCGCTACGGCAGTATTCAGCGGCAAAGTGCCATCGGTACTTGAATTTTTGCATCCCGACGAAACGTTGCAGACGACGACCGACAGTCTGCGTGACTTTATAATCGCAATTGATAAATCCAAGGCCGACAAACTGCGCTACAAGCTGGAAGACGAAGTCGTCAAAATCTTTATTACACCGTACAAAACCAGTATTACCGAAGCTGATCTCAAGTACAGTGCCGGTGATTTCAATGTTGAGCTTATCTTGGCGCTTGGTGTCAAGCATCAGCAGGATCTGGACGCCGCGATTACCGCCCATGGCCGTATTTTCCACGATGCCGTGACTATGAGTATCAACGCTGCTCCCGGCGGTGACTTCGGCGTAGCAAACTGGGAAGATTTGAATGTCAGCAGTTTATCTGAGCAGGTCGCCAGCCTGATCGACGCGCTCGACCCGCGTCTGCTTGATGCTGATATTGCGACTGCATTACTGACTGGCATCGTTGCCGAAACCAGCCGGTTCAGCAACGTGCGGACCCGCCCAAGCTCCCTGACGGCCAGCGCGGCGCTGCTGGCTGCTGGTGCCGATCAGCAGCTCGTCAATCTGAAGCTCCAGGAGCTCATCGGTACGGTGGTAGATCTACGGGCAGGCGACGAAATTGCACCGACAGTCAGCGACCCAAGTTTAGTGCGTCATGACGTTGCCGAAGAGCTTGTGATTGATGAACATGGCGCATTTAAACAGATTGAAAATACGCTTGCGCCATCAGGCGAAGTGGTGCCGCAATCAGATGAAGCAACAGCAACAGACAAGGGTATAGAAACAGCTGCAGATGATAATGCAAACCCGTCAGCTGAATCTGCCTCTCGCGTAACGGCTGAACTGCATGCTGACGTAGCTGCACAACCGGACCAAGAGAGAGCTGCTGGCGATGCTTCAGATTCAACGGCTGAGCCTAGGTCCACGCCGGCTCAAGCAGCAGATACATCTGATCAGCAAACGCCTCCAGAAGCCGAACTTGCCAATCCGACCGCATCAGAAATGTCTCAAGCTGCACCATCAGAACCCGACGATGCTGCTTCGGCTCGGCAGGCAGTCGAAGCAGCACTCAGTAGCCTCGATGCGGTAGCCCACACCGAACCGGCTGTCGTTATAAACCCGTCGCCACAAACACAAGAGCCGTCAGAACCATCAGAATCTCATGTCGATGCTGTACCGATCAGTATTGTCGAACCTGCGGCGCCGCAGTTTCAAAATCCGTTGATTACGCCAATATCGCCAAACCAGCCTTCCTATAGCAATCCGGCAACAATGACCAATTATGACGGCCCGCAGGCGCCAACAGCACAGAATAACGAACCGGCACCGCTGAGCATGTCGCCAGCCGACCAAGCCTTCACAATGCCAATGCCGCCCGCCAGCGCTATGCCGGCAGCAAACCGTCCGATGTTTCCGCCACCGCCCACACCACCAGAACCGGCCGGTAATGTACCACCCCCATTGCCTCCGCCAATGATGCCAGGCGCTTAGTCCTGCCTACAACGGCGTAGTAAACTGCGCTTGTATCAGGTAAGCTAGTGCCATGCAGGGAATACTCCTTATTGATAAGCCGCGCGAATGGACGTCATTTGACGTCGTCAATTACGTGCGACGTCAAGTAGCCCAGCTGGAAGGCAAAAAACCCAAAAACTGCAAAGTCGGTCATACTGGCACGCTTGATCCACTGGCAACCGGGCTGCTTATACTAGTTGTCGGCAAGGAATATACCCGCCGGGCCGGAGAATTCAGCAAACTTGATAAAACATATGAAGTGACCATGAAACTCGGAGAGACCAGCACCACCGGAGACGAGGAAGGTACAAAAAGTGCCGGTTCGACCAATACACCAACTGAACAGCAGATTACAGACGCCTTGCGGGCATTCACAGGCGATATTATGCAAACACCGCCAGCTTTCTCGGCCATGAAAATCAACGGTGTCCGCGCCTACAAGCTGGCCCGCGAAGGCAAAACAGTCGCCATGGAGGCGCGGCCGGTTACTATTTACAGCAACACCCTGACAGCATATGACTATCCGTTCATAACGTTCGTCAGTGCCGTGAGCAGCGGCACTTACATACGCAGTCTCGTCGAAGACATTGGCAGGCAACTAGAGACAGGCGCGTACATGAGCGACCTGCGCCGTACAAAAGTTGGCGTACATTCTATCGCCGACGCTACAGAGGTAGAAAATATAAACATGAGCAATATCACATTGCGGCTGTTGACATTACCTGCGACGGAGACTATACCGGAATCATAGCCTTTTGTGCGAATAATGGCATAAAAGAGAAAGCGTATGCCTACGTAGCCATCAATAATATGCGTCTCCCGATCGGGTGACTGTTTTGTACGTCTCAGCCCGACTTGCTATAAGAGAGTATTTAAACCCGTACCTATTGACAATAAATATTATATATTGTATTATTATAACTTCAGTTTATTTTTACTGCCGTGTGCGGTATAAGAAAGTGTATTGATAATGTTTCTCAGTACAGAGAACGCGCCGCAGATTCGGCAGTTTGGCATTGAGCATACCGGCACCCTCAAGCACTCGCCGATTGCAACTCGTGTCGGTGTAGCTGTCGTGTTTCTTGCAAACGATTCTGAAGCTATTTATTATGACAATAACATGGCCGAAATGCAGGATGCGCAGGCAAGTTGTATATCAAGTGCCGGCGTTGAAGTGTATACCAGGGCGCAGTTATGTGTGGATGGGGAGCATCCTGATGATGATATTGGCGGACGGATTAGCTCTATTATGCCTCGAAGCGAGGCCGGTACCATCATGGTAATACAGAGCGGCGTGTTGTATGCAGCAGTTCATCATATAGCTCAAAAGCTACGCGTTTTACAAGATACAAGTAAATATCCAGAAGAGGCTATAGCAGCTATGCTATCTAATCGTATGATGGACGGACGGAAAATTGACTATATTGTCAGCGAAACCTTCGACAATAATATGCGTCAAACTGACGTCACGTTCTGTAAAGTAGGGAGTGCGGCACGCGCCCCGAGAGCCAGTCGAGTGTCGCTGCCACAAAACGTATAGACTGGCATCTTGCAGTAGGATGCTGTATCTGGTAGAATACCATTCATATGATTACAAGTGAGAAGAAACAAGCAGCTATCAAAAGCACACAGGTCCACGCCAAGGACACTGGTGGTGCGTCTGTCCAGGTCGCGATTGACACTGAGCGCATTAAGGAACTGACCGAGCACCTCAAGGTCAACAAGAAAGATTTTGCGGCCCGCCGCGGTCTGTTGCAGCTCGTTGGTAAGCGTCGCCGTTTGCTCCGCTACATCGCCGGACGCAATAGCCAGGGCTACCTTGATCTTATCAAGCAACTCGGCATTCGCCGCTAATACTATATAGAGCCGTACGATAAAGACCGCTAAATAGTTCACTGCGCACAAACCAGGACCTTTATACTATAGAAAGGTCCAAGCTTGTGCACATTTAAAAGGCAGAGTTCCATACGTTGGCTGCAAAGCTACAGATATATCGCGTCGAGACTACTATAGACGCACAAGCGTACGCATATATTTGAACCTTGCAACCAACATCTCAGCCAGAAAACAGGAGTACCTATGAGTGCAACTACACCAACAACCACCCAGAAAAATCCAATGGGCAAGGACATCATTAAAGTAGAGACAGAGTTTTGCGGCCGCACGCTGAGCCTGGAGGTCGGCCGCGTCGGCTTCCGCACCTCTGCCTCGGTCATTGCACGCTACGGTGATACAGTCGTACTGGGAACGGCTATGGTCAGCCCGCGGACTGTACAGGGAATGGATTATTTCCCGCTCAGTATTGATTATGAAGAAAAATTTTATGCTGCCGGCAAGATTAGTGGCAGCCGCTATATCAAGCGTGAAGGCCGTCCGAGCGATGATGCTATCCTGATCGGCCGGCTGATTGATCGTCCAATCCGCCCACTGTGGCCAAAAGGCTATCGCAACGAAGTACAAGGCGTGGCCACAGTTCTGTCCATGGATCCAGCCTTTCGGCCCGATATGATCGCTATGATTGCGCTCAGCGCAGCGTTTATGCTCACTGGTGCGCCGTTTGATGGTCCGGTGGCCGGACTTCGCCTCGGTATGGTCGACGGCAAAATCACACCGTTCGCATCCGCCGAGCAGCTGAATGCTGGCGCGCTCGACCTTGTCGTTGCTGGAACGAGCGAGGGTATTATGATGGTCGAAGCTGGAGCCTCAGAAGTTACCGAAGAGCAGATCGTCGAAGCCTTGGCCATGGCCCAAGAAGCCATGCAGCCAGCCATTGCACTGCAAAATGAGCTCGTCAGCCGAGTCGGCGTTACCAAGCAGGAATATGAGCTCGTACTACCTGACGAAAACATCCAAAAAACCGTTGCCGAATATGTAGCCGAAAAGCTTGGCGAAGACCTGCGCGCACCGTACCCAGAGCGCAATGAACTTGTCGCAACGCTGCGCGGTCAAACAATGGACCATTTCAAAGAAGAAGTCGGCGAAGATTTCGCCAGCCTCAAAAACGAATACGATGAAGCTTTCACGATGGCGCTGCACAAAGACGTCCGAGCCGGTATTATTAGCGATCAAACCCGACCAGACGGCCGCAAATTGACAGAAATTCGTCCGTTATCATCCGAAGTCGGACTGTTGCCGCGCGCTCACGGATCCAGCTTGTTTACCCGTGGATTGACACAGGCGCTAAATGTCGTAACATTAGCACCACTCAGCTACGCTCAGATGGTTGACACCATGGAGCGCAATGACGAACGGCGATACATGCATCATTACAATGCGCCGGGATGGACGGTCGGTGAAGTCCGCCGTCTTGGCAGTCCTGGCCGCCGCGAAATTGGCCACGGCTACCTAGCTGAGCGTGCTCTGACGGCGGTACTGCCGCCAGAAGCAGAATTTCCGTACGCCATTCGTGCAGTTACCGAAATCATGTCGCAGAATGGTTCAACGAGCATGGCCGCAACCTGTTCTTCGACGCTCGCGTTATTGGACGCTGGCGTGCCACTAAAAGCACCTGTTTCCGGCATCGCTATGGGGCTGATGATGGACGGTGACACGCCGTACGTGCTCAGCGACATCGCTGACGCTGAGGATTTTGCTGGAGACATGGACTTCAAGGTGACAGGTACCAGCAAGGGAATTACCGCGCTTCAGATGGATATGAAAGTCCACGGTTTGCCCGTCGAAATCCTCGCCAAGGCACTCGAGCAGGGCAAGCATGGTCGCGCGCATATCTTGGAGCACATGGTATCGGTTATGCCGAAGCACCGCGATAGCCTTAGCCCATTCGCGCCGCGCGTCGAATCGATCCAGATAAATCCCGACAAGATCCGCGAAGTCATCGGCAAGGGCGGTGAAGTCATCCAGAAGATTACTGCTGAAACTGGTGCCGAGATCGACATTAAAGACGACGGAACAGTCATGATTGCCAGCCCGGACGGGGCAAGCATTGATGCTGCCAAAGATTGGATTATGAGCATTGTCGCCGAGCCGGAAGTCGGCGCTATCTACCGTAATAAACCGGTGATGAGCGTGCTTGATTTCGGAGCGTTTGTTCAGATCATGCCCGGCAAAGACGGACTAGTGCACATCAGCGAAATATCCGAAGACCGAGTCGAGCAAATTGGCGACGTCATCAAAGAAGGCGACAAAGTCACCGTCAAACTTGTCGCTATCGACGACCGCGGCCGCCTACAGCTCAGCATGCGCGCAGCTGCCCGCGAACTAAATGACGCGCAGGAATAAGAACGCATAATATTTCAGAGTAATTCGGGAACCAAAGGTACAAGCATACTATATGAATAATCAAAACAAACTTTTTGCCTGGCAGGAGACGAAGATTGGCTTAGCCGTTATAGTGCTGTTCGACGCGGTTATAACGTATGTTTGGGTTTTATTGGCCATCGACACCGGTAGTTTGCTTAATTACTTCCTGGCCTTTTTGTTCTTGCTATTCGGTATAACGGCTGCGGTAAAGCTTTTTAAGAAAGTAACGCATAAATGAGCACCAGTAAGCAACAACAGCTCGACGCTATTCGACAAAGCATTCTGGACGATCAGGTAACGCCGGAGCTGGCGGCCAGTGCGACGCAGCTCGTACTGGGGGATGGCAACCCTGATGCCGACATCGTGCTTATTGGTGAAGCTCCCGGCAAACAGGAGGATATACAGGGAAAACCATTTGTTGGCGCGTCGGGTAGGTTTTTGAACGAAATGCTTGCTATAATACAGTTACAGCGCGAGGATATTTATATCACGAACATCGTCAAATACCGGCCGCCGGAAAACAGGGATCCGACGCCGGAAGAGAAAAAGTCGTTCCTGCCATATTTACAGGCCCAGTTAGAAGTAATTCAACCGAAAGTTGTCGTGACGCTCGGTCGTCACAGTAGTAATTGCTTCTTACCGGATCTGCAAATCAGTAAAGAGCATGGGAAGCCGAAGCGCCTGCGGCTGGCATTCCGATCCGATCCGTCCCAAGTGCTCGAAGTTGTTGTCCTGCCTCTGTATCATCCGGCAGCTGCACTGTACAACGGCGGTATGCGCCAAACGCTTATCGACGACTTCGCGCAGATACCCGACATAATCAAGAAAATTACATAATTTAATCGAAGAAATAAGATATTAAACAAGGAGATTCTATGAATCCAGAAGAAAATACGCCAAGGGAAAACCCCGGCAATACTAACAATAATGGTAGCTCAAACAGCGACCTCGGCAATGGTGGAGCAAACTCAGCTGGAAACAGCGACAGTCAACCACGCCCAAGGGGACGCGGCAGCCGCGGCCGTGGTGGACAAGGCGGCCAAAGTGGCGGCGGCGGTGGACAGCGCCAAGGCGGTCCGAACGGCTCAAACAATGCTAACGGCCAGAATGGCTCGAATGGCCAAGGTGGACGCTCCCAAAACGGCGGTGGCCGCAGCTCCGGACGACAGTCCGGTGGTAACGACCAGCGCGGACAAGGCAATGGTAGCGGCCAGCGGATGGGTGGCGCCAGTGGCGCATCCCGGGGTGCGGCTGTCCGCGCTCAGAAGCGTTCTCAAATGGATGCTCAAAAAATTGCCAATCAGTACCAATCGGCAAATATCGAAGGTGCTCCCTACAACAGGGAACGCGCCAACGTTGTCGACGATCGCCCACGTCTTAAAGTGATTGGTCTTGGCGGTATGGACGGTGGTGGTTCCAAAAACATGATTCTCGTTGAATACATCAACGACGCAGTTATTATGGACTGTGGCAACGACCTTGGCGTTGACTTGCCCGGTATCAACTACGGTATTGCCGATACGGCATACCTGGAGACAATCCGCCACAAGCTGCGGGCCTACATCATCACCCACGGCCACCTGGACCACATCGGCGCCTTGCCGCATATCGTCCCAAAATTCCCAGCACCTATTTATGGATCCAAATTCACAATTGGCCGCGTCGAAGAAATCTTTGAAAATTTTGGCCTGCCAATGCCTGAAGGTTTTGAGCTGAGAACGGTGACAATGAATGAAAATACGCACGAAAAACTCAAAATCGGTGAATTCTTCGTTGAGCTCGTGCGTATTACACACTCTATTCCTGGCTCGACTTGCATCGTGCTTGATACGCCCGTGGGCCGTATCATTAACACCGGTGATTTCCGTTTCGATCCAAACCCGCTCGACCACGAGAAAAGTGATTATGACCGTCTGACCGAGCTCGGTAACGAAGGCGTGCTGGCACTACTCAGCGAAAGCACGACAACGGAGCGCATGGGCCGCACGCCGTCAGAAAGCACGATCGAGCAGAGCTTCGTCGACATTATCAGCAATGCACCAGGCCGGATATTCGTCGGGCTGTTTTCGACCAACATGAACCGCGTCCAGATGATTGTCAACGCCGCCGTCCATCACAACCGCAAAGTTGCCATGGACGGACGCAGTATGGTAAGTACGCTTGAAATGGCAATCCGCCATGGATTTATGAAAGTCCCTAAGGGAACATTCGTGCCGATCGCCTCTGTACCGACTATGAAGGATCAGGACGTCGTCGTAGTCTGTACCGGTTCTCAGGGCGAGCCAAGCAGTGCTTTGCAACGCATGGCTGGCGGCGAACATCGCCATATCAAGCTCAAAGAGCAAGATACGGTTATTTTGTCCAGTACGCCAATCCCTGAAAGCGGTAACGATGCGCACGTCGGCACGATGGTCGACGGGCTAACTCGCAAAGGTGTGCATGTCTTCGAAGCTCGCCACCACGAGCTTGATGGCGTTGGACCACTGCACGTATCCGGCCACGCCAGCCGCGACGAATACGCTGATATGATTAACATGACAAAACCAAAATTCTTTATACCGATCTACGGCGCGTACCGCACCAAGCAGCGTCACATCGATATTGCAATCGAGCAGGGAATTCCACGAGCTAACTGCGTTAACGTTGAAAACGGTGATGTTATCTGCTTAACCGCCGACAAAATGACCGTCGAAGGCCAAGTGCCGCACGGTACAATCCTGGTCGACCAAACCGGAGCTATTGTCAGTAACGTCGTCATCAAAGACCGCGTCCTGCTCAGCGAAGAGGGTCTAGTCGCTATCGTGCTGACTGTCGACAAAAAAACTGGCAACCTAATGACCAGTCCAGACATCATTAGCCGAGGCTACATATATATGCGTGACAACGAAGATCTGATGAACGGTCTACGCATTGAGCTGAAGCGGGCTGTTCAACAACGCTTCAAACGCGTCGATCTTGACCGCTTCAAGGCGGAGATCAAAGACCACGTGACGCATTACCTGTTTGAGCACACGCAGCGCAGCCCAATCATCATCCCAGTTGTCAATGTCATTAGCGGTGGCAAGGGCGGGGATAACGGCCCTAAGCCCACTGACACCAAACTCCCAGCTGGTGCCAAGCCGAAGTCAGCCGAAGAGGTTGCCATTGAGCAACAAAAGCGTTTTGATGAAATGCGCGCCCGCTTACTGACTCAAGACGCCCGCGTCGATTAAGTTTGCATCTGCGCACAGTCGGCAAGAATAACCATGCCCTTTTTTGCAGCAAAACTTTGAGGTTGTTTTTACAACACATCTGTCTTATACGCAAAAAGTCCTTGCTATATTACGAAGCGTAAGCATAATAGTATGCAAAGCAATGTAATACATTTGGATATAGCGTGAAGTGGATACAATCCCGTCGAGAGTTAGTACGAAATAGTTTAGCCGTAATTGTTGTGTTGATCGTCAGTATACTTGGCGTAAAAATATTGATGGGCAGCCAGGCTGCAACCGGTGCGACCATGTCAATGAAGACGTCGTCTACCTCTCTTGCCCCTGGATCAACTTTTTCTGTGACGCTGAGTGAAGACAGCGGTACTGATTTAGTAAACAGCGTACAGGCTTCACTGAGTTACGATGCGGCTCAGCTGCAATATGTCAGTATCACCAACGGCACAGCCTTTCCAACGGTAGCCGCCAACAGCACAAGCACGCCAGGCATCGTTCGCGTCGGCCGGGCTGCCACCACTCCCGTTAGCGGCGTTAAAGACATCGTTACGGTTAACTTCACGGTCCTAGCCAGCTCCGGCACGATCGGCCTGACCTATGATAAGAATTTCTCCTTTGTTGTACGCAGCACTGACAATACGGATATTTTGACGACAACAACCGGTCTCAGCCTGCCAGTATCTGGTGGCTCAACAGCCAGCGCCAGCATGTCGCTCAGCCCTGCGTCGGGGAATGTCGCAGCCGGATCGACTTTTACGGTCACTGTTCGCGAGAACAGCGGCACGTCTGCTGTTAATACTGTCCAAACAGCTATCACGTATGATCCCGCCAAATTGCAGTATGTCAGTATGGCTGAAGGAAATGTGTTCACAAACATTGCTGCAACGGATACGGTAACGGCGGGCAGGGTACGGGTTGCCCGAGCCGTTCAAGCTGGCTCGGCCGGCGTTTCGGGCGATAATCCGGTCGTTGTGTTAACTTTCAAAGCATTGAGCGCGTCAGGAGCGACCTCGCTGACCATAGACAAGACTCAGTCATACGTCAATCTTGCTAGCACGAGTGCAAATATCCTCGGAACTGTTGCCGGCAGTACGTTCACTATAGCCTCCGCGCCAGCGCCCGCTTCTGCCACCTTATCACTTAGTCCGACGAGCGGAAGCTTTGCAAACGGCTCAACCGTCGCAGTTACGGTTAAGGCAACCAGTACTGCTGCACCTATGACAACGGTTCAGTCAACTATAAATTATCCTGCGGCTCAGCTGCAATACGTTAGCACTACCGAAGGCGGCGTCTTCCCAACGGCGCAGCGCACCAATACCGCCACAAGCGGAGTCATTGACATCATTCGCAGCTTACCTGGTGGGAGCGATGGAGTGACTGGTGCAAATAATGTTGTGACGATCAGCTTCAAAGTTATTGGTACGACCGGAGCAGCAGCACTAACTTTCGGAAATACCTCAGCTATCTACGATGATTCTGGCACCGGCACAAACATTCTTAGTATCGTTAATTCGACGGCTGCAAACTATACCGTAGCTTCGCCACAGCCAACTTGTACCGGCAACCCAAGCCAGCCAACCGCGCTAACCCGAACCAGCACCAATTACACGACGCTTGGACTGTCCTGGACCGCCAGCACGCCAGCCAGCGGTTGTACACTCGCCGGATATCACATCCTCCGCGGCGGGGTGAGCATTGGCGATGTCACGACTGGTACGACGTTTACCGACAGCGGCCTCGTATCAGGAACCAATTACGTGTACAGTATTCAAGCCTTCGATACTGCCGGTCGTGTATCGACTGCCAGCACCGCTGTAACCATGACAACGAAGGCAGACGATCAGTCTCCAACCGCTCCGGCTGGCGTGACGGCTGCGGCACCCGGAGCAGTCAGCGTCAACCTTTCCTGGAATCCAAGTACTGATTACCCTATACCCGGTGGAGTAGGGCTTGCTGGATACCGTATATACCGTAACAATGCAACGACACCGACCTACACAGTCACAAATGGCACAACCTATACTGATACCAATGTAACTGCCAGTACTACCTACGGCTATACGGTGACAGCCTATGACAACCTCGGCAATGAAAGCGCACCGTCGAACGTTGTTTCAGCCAGGACTGCTACCGGCACGGTAGCATGCACCGGCAATCCTACGGTACCGACTGCGCTGGCATCTGGTGCGAGCACCATGACCACGACCAGTTTGTCCTGGACTGCCAGCACGCCAGCCAGCGGTTGTACGCTCGCCGGCTACCGTATCCTGCGCAATTCGACAGTTATCGGCAGCTCCGCTACTACCAGCTTCAGCGACACCGGCCTGACACCAAACACCAGCTACACATACGCTGTTCAAGCATACGATGCCAATGGTAATGTATCGGCACTCAGCACCGCCAGGACGGTTGTCACGGCAAGTGACACGACAGCGCCAGCTGCACCAACTGGCGTAACCGGTACTGCAGTATCGCCTGGACAAGTGACACTTGCCTGGACCGCCAGCACTGATAATGTCGCCGTAACAGGGTACAAGGTATACCGCGGTACAACGCTCCTGACGACAACGTCAGCTACAGCTCGCACTTACAATGACACGACGGTCAGCGCCGACACCAGCTACGTGTACACCGTTTCAGCTATCGACGGAGCGGGCAACGAGAGTACCAAGACAGCAGCGACACCAAATCCAGTCCGCACCCCAATAGCCACTGATGCAACCGCACCAAGCGCTCCCGCTAGCCTCCGAACTGTTACCATAACGACAAGATCAGTTGCGCTCACCTGGAACGCCAGCAACGATAATACCGCAGTCACCGGCTATCATGTCTACCGAAATGGTGCCCTCATCGGTGATGCGACTGGGCTGTCCTACACAAATACTGGTCTGACCGCCAACACGGCTTACGTCTACACCGTCAAAGCCTTCGACCGGGCAGGTAATACATCTGCAGCGTCAAACGCATTAACGGTTACGACTCTTACGCCAACTGGCACAGAGCTCGGCGATTTCAACGGCAACGGCATGGTCGACCTGTCAGACCTGTCTACGCTGCTGACACACTGGCAAGAAAGAAATGTACCGATAAGGTACGGAGACTTAAACCAGGACGGTATAGTGGACCGCACTGACCTTTCAACGTTACTGAGTTACCTAGGAGAGAAAGTATGAATCGTGCACTTGCTAAATTTAACCACCTAGAGAAGCTGATGCCGCTGCTTGTTGTCGGCGTTCTCATAGCGGCGGGTGCGGTAATCTACAATTTCAATGCCCGAGCAGCTACAGCCGGTTTCTCGTTCACTACCTCAGCAAACAGCTACAAGATTGGCGACACTTTCGAAGTCGCAGTCTACGAGAACTCTGACACCCAGTGTGCCAACGTCGTCCAGGCTGATTTCACCTATCCGGCAAATTTGCTCAAATACAACGCTGCATCGGCTAGTGGCAGTAAATTCGAAAGCGTTCTGTCATCAGACTCAGGAAATGGCACCGTATCGCTGCAACAATACACCACACGCAAAGAGTGTGGCAGCGGGGGAGCCTCTACCTCCGGCGTCAGTGGCAATCAACTGATCGCACGTGTGTCATTTACGGTTATCAATGCTGGCACAGCAGCACTGAATTTCAGCCCTAACAGCACTGCCATAAGTAGCTCCGACAACCAGACGAATGTCTCACCTAGCAGCACGGGCGTTAGCCTTACGCTGACACCGCAGACTTCAACCACCACACCGCCCGTAACTTCTCCGCCAGTTACAAAGCCGCCGTCAGCACCTCCGAAGCCAGCCCCACGTCCAGTTACCGCCATCACGCCGACGACGACCGGCACGGCAATCCCCCTGAACGACAACGATGTTCTTCAGCTAGAAGCACCAGCTGATGTCACGCCACTGCCTGTCCAGCCTGATGGTATCAACAGAATCGAGTATTACCTTGGTGGTAAGCTGGTCGCAACAGTCAAGACTGCGCCGTACAAATACCGCCTCGATACCGCTAATATGCTCAACGGCAGGTACAATCTGACGACCAAGACCTACTACGCCAACGGTCAGTTCAAATCAGTCAGTCAGACAGTAATCGTTGATAATCCATTCGGTTTCACGCAGTTCAAACTCATCATGAAGAAGTTCGCATGGCTCATCATCCTGCTGCTTCTACTCATCGCTGCCGCAGTTGCCGCCTGGATCATGCACCGCGGTGGAAAATGGAATGGACACGATGACGACCCGACCGACTTCACGCCTGGAACCCACAATGTTCCTAGTGACGGACCAGTCATTCAGCCCAGCAATGTGCCGCTTGTATCTAAGCCAGTTGCTCCCAAGAGCAGTGAAGCAGTGAGCGCTGACATCAAGAAATCACCAGCAACTCAAACAGTGTGGCAGCCCCGACCGCTTCCTTCGTCGCCAGCAAAAACTGTAAAGCCCAGTGAAGCACACGATCTGACCATTGCCTCTCCCCCCAAGGAAACAGCTGCCGTCGGCAAGCCTGAAGTCTCGGATGATGGTGCAAACATCATACACCCGACGACTCCGACCGATACCGCACGGTAATTACAAACATAGATAACTAGTTTTATAGCCTCTGAAAATGTGCTAACATAAGCATAATGTGCAGGGAAAAGAAGGCATGGTAAAATCAATAATTTTGAACAATAGACGTTTTCGTTCTGCTGTATCACTTACGGTAGCGTTGCTTCTAGTAGGTGTCATCAGCTACCTAGGTGTCACTACGTACCGGGCCAGCCAAGCGTCGACAGGCCCGTCCATATACGCCAGCCCAGGATCTGCGACACTTGTCAGTGGTTCGACAGTCTCGATTACAATCCGTGAGGACAGCGGTACTGAAAAGGTCAATAGCGTCCAGACGACGATGAATTATGATGCCGCTGTCCTGGAATTTGTCAGTATGAGCGAAGGCGGTGTTTTCCCAGTTGTTGCCGCCACAGATACCAGAACGCCTGGCGTTATCCGTGTTGCTCGGGCCATAGCCGACGCCGACGTCAGCGGCGACAAGCCAATTGTCACGATCAGCTTCAAAGTCATCGGTACCACCGGCAGTGGGGCAATCGGATTTGATAAAGCCTACTCTTACTTAGTACGAAGTTCAGACAATAAAGACATTCTGCAAAATGTTGGCAGTGGCAGTGTGGCTATTGGGCCATCTCCTGGATCTGCCACTCCAGTGGCAACTGCGCCAGCTACTAACTCATCCAAGCCGACATTTTATATCAATCCGCCAACCGGATCATTTGCACCAGGTTCAACCATTACGGCTGCCGTCCGCATAAACACCCATAGCGTAGCCGTTACGACTGTCGAAGCTGCCATTAGCTATCCAGCAAATCAGCTGCAATACAATGGAGTCAGTGAAGGCGGACCATTTGTAACCAAGCAGCGTACCAGCGCCGGCAACGGCACGATTAATGTCATTCGCAGTATCCCGGGTGGCAGCGAGCCGGTGCAGGGCGACGAATCGGTAGTGACAATTTCATTCAAGGTAATTGGCCGGTCAGGCGATGCGACACTCAAATTCGATGCATCATCAGCAGCTTATGACGCCTCCGGAACCGGCACCAACATACTCGATCAGGCAAGTTCCGGCATTGGTAAATATACTATTTCGTCGACGGCGCCAGCCACATCAGCCAGCACCGAACCGGCCGTTCCAACAACCGTCGTATCTCCGGCTCAGGCAGTATCGATCACATCGAAAGGCACAAGTGGCCGGGCGGCTATAACCTCCGACAGCAGCGGCGCGACCATCACCGAACTATCTGGCGAAGTAACGCTGGCTCCTATCATAGATCCAACCGTCACAACGCCTGGTTCCAAAGAAACAGTCAAAAAAGTCGAGTATTTCCTAGGAGAGGAATTAATCGTATCCAAAAGCAGCCAGCCGTTTAGCTTCACCTTTGATTCAAAGTCCAAACAGAACGGTACCTACACGCTTGTCGTCAAAACATATTACAGTAGCGGCAGGGTAGATTCCCGCACCGATACGCTGCTTATCAAGAACAAAGTTGACGCTACCTACGTTGCCCGCAATTACGGCAGTTATGTCCTGGTCACGGCCATCACGCTCGGGCTGCTCGCATTTGTCATAGTCAAACTCGTCATCCCGCGCGCCGCGCGCCGCCACTCGGCTACACCAACGAAGGACCCAGATGCACTCTACGGTTTTAGCCAGCAACCAAATACATTCAATGGCGGACCAGTTGCCAGCGATCCGACCGTCGTTGCCCCCACCGGCAGCCTGGCCGCGCCAACCGCAGTCGCTGGTATGTCATCGGCTATGATGACGCCAGCCCTGCCAATGAATAATACGAACGATATCAACACGACCAATCCGGTCGTTGCAGAATTGCTTGCTCCTACCATGCAAGCCAGCCAGGCGCTTGCCGCACCGCTAAATCCAACTCCGTCGCCGCAAAGTCCGTCAGCACCGATTGCTCCACCCGTATCGTCATCGTCAACAGGGGCTATCTCTCCCGTTACCAATTCGATAGTGACACCGTCGGCTACGCCACAGGCGTCCGGCTTGCCGCTGTCGTCAGCAGTACGCTACGTCGATGGTATCCGCCCTCCCGCAGCCACGTCGTCGCCCGTGCGCCCGGCGCCAGCCGATGCACAAACTCCGTCACCGATGCCTGCTCCTGTCCAGCCGTCCAGCTCGTCTATATCACCAGTATCAGCCACGTCGTCCATGCCACTAACACCGTACTCGCCTGCGACTGCTTCCGTGCAACCAATTGTCTCAATTTCGCCAGCCGTCCCACTGACGAACAGTGTGTCGCCGGTCCTCAACTCGCCCGTGTCTACGAGCTCACAGCCGTTACCAACCCCACCATCAACCCCAACTCCACCAACATACGCTCCATCGGCCACCGTCTAACACCGTAGACCACAATATTGACATAAGCATGATACTTTGATATAGTATTGATATGGCAAATCCAAACAAAAATTCCCCATTTGGTGATTCAGATCCCAGAGATCCTCAAAGAATTGGACAAATTTTTGACCAATTTATCGAGAAGGGCTTTGAGACGACCGGCGCTGACGAAAGTGGTCTAACTATTGAACAAAAAATTAAACTTGCCGCTGATCGCAAGCGACTGTTAGAAGAGGAGGGCGATGAGCTTCGTGCCCTTGGGGATGCTGCCGACCCACTACTCGTCAGAGATTATAAACAACGGCTACTACAAGGAATTGCAGACGTGCACGAATTAAATGAAGAGTCAGGTGGTTTTCCTTACCGCGAACCAGAAAGCTAGACCCTCTTCGCACGAGAGGGTATACTAAAACAGTTATGGCAAAAAAGAAAAAACAAACAAGAAGCAAAAAATCAGCTCCGAGGCAGCCGTCTCCGTTTTGGCAGTACGCCAGTGCTGTATTTCTGATACTGCTAGCACTCTTCGTACTACTTGGCGGTTTCGGGACTGGCGGCGCATTACCGATCAGCCTGTTTGACGGTGCTCAGTCCGGGCTTGGTCTGGCGGCCTACATGCTGCCCGTTGTACTCGTCTATTGGGGCGTTATCAAATTCATGTCCGACAATCACCGCATGCCGCTTGGCAAACTACTGAGTTTGTTCGCAGCTCTGTTTATAGCTGCTGGGTTCTTGCATATCGTCACGGCAGTGCAGGGCACGGCTCTGGATGGTACGGCAGCCTGGCTGGACGGCAAGGGCGGCGCTATCGGCAGCTTCTTTGGCGGGCTGTTACTCGGCGCGCTCGACAAACTGCCGGCTGCCATCGTATCAATTGCCTTATTTATACCAGCCGTCTTCCATGCTTTCGGGATTCCACTCAGCGTTATTTGGGATACCCTCAAGTCTATGATTCCTGAACCGCGGGAGCGCGAGGATACCGACCTGAGTACGCTTAAGAAACGCAGCAAAGCTGAGCCAATCGGCTTCAAGATCAATGAAGGCACACCGTCTATCATCGAAGCAGCCGAACCAGAAGAAGCACCGGCCCGGCCGCGTTTCGGCGGCCTCAAAAACAGTGGTGTTCGCATGGCTGCTACGGCCGCCGAAACCACCCAGGACGCGCTTACCACTACCAGCGACCCGAATTGGCAACTGCCGACGCTGACGCTGCTCAACCAAAAGCAGGATAAGCCTGACGCCGGTGATGTCAATGGCAACGCTGCTATCATCCACGACACCTTTGCCAACTTCAATATTGATGTCGAAATGGAACACGCCAATATCGGTCCGCGCGTCACCCAGTACACCCTGAAACCGCCGACTAACGTCAAACTGACTAAGATTACCGCCCTCGAAAACAACCTGGCACTCGACCTGGCAGCTCACTCTATCCGCATGGAAGCGCCGATTCCCGGCCAGCGCGCCGTCGGTATCGAGGTACCAAACGAAAAGGCTGCGACCGTCCGCATTGGTAATCTCTTCGGCTCGGCCGCCTGGAAGAAATTATCAGCAAACCCGCTCGGATTTGTTATCGGCAAGGACATTGCTGGTGACGTCGTGGTAGCAGACTTGGCCAAAATGCCGCACCTCCTCGTGGCTGGACAGACCGGCTCCGGTAAGTCAGTTATGATTAATACATTCCTGACAAGTCTGTTGTACCACAACAGTCCGAGCGACCTGAAGCTGATCCTGGTCGACCCCAAGCAGGTTGAAATGGCGCCGTACAATGACATTCCGCACCTGCTGTGTCCGGTTATCAATGAGCCAGAGAAGTGTATCAGTGCCCTGAAATGGGCGGTTGCAGAAATGGAACGCCGTCTGCGGACCATGGCAGACGTCGGTAAGCGCAATATTGGTGAGTACAACAACCTGAAGAAGGAAGAGGGCATGCCGTACATCGTGATCGTTATCGACGAGCTGGCTGACCTGATGATGATGGCCGCCCGCGATGTCGAAGCGCTCATCGTGCGTCTGGCTCAGAAAGCCCGCGCCGCTGGTATACATTTAGTGCTTGCTACCCAGCGCCCAAGCGTCGATGTTATTACCGGACTTATTAAGGCCAACGTCCCGGCCCGTATCGCCTTTACCGTTGCCAGCCAGGTCGATTCCCGGACTATCATCGATCAGATGGGTGCCGAAAAGCTGCTTGGCCGCGGTGACATGCTGCTGCTGACAAGCGACATGCCAAAACCGAAACGTGTCCAGGCCGCGTTGATCGAAGATGACGAAACCGCCAAGGTAACTGACTTCATCAAGATGCAGCGTCCGCCAGCGTATGACATGGATGTTATCAGCCAGCCAGTCCAGCTAAACGGCAAGGGCGGGGTGGTAGCTGATTCCGGCAGCGGCGGCAGTGATGCCGAGAATGATATGTTCCGCGACGCAGTCCGCGTCGTCATCGAAGGCAAGAAGGCCAGCACCAGCTTATTGCAGCGCCGCCTGCGTATCGGCTACGGTCGAGCCGCCCGCTTGATCGAGGAAATGGAAGAGCAGGGCATCATCGGCCAGGCCGACGGCGCCCGGCCGCGCGAAGTGCTGGTGAGCAGCTTGGAACAAGTATTCGGCGGCGGCAACGCTGAAGGCGACCCCGCGGCTACAGAGCCCGAACCAGCTGTCCGGCTTGTCCAGTAACACCGCTTGATAGCTGTCCAGTTTGCGTTACTGCCGACAGGTCAGGGTAGTCAAAGCTACTCTGTTAGCTGCTTCGACACCGCCACCGGTAAAAGCAGGCAGCCAGGCGGCTCTACCCAGGAAGTGGCACTGGTAACTTGCAATCGTGCCATGTACAATTAGCATAAGCTTAAATGAAAAACAAAATGAAACGCGTATCAAAAGCTAGGTTTAACAAAGACAAATGGCTGCTGCTAGCCGTTGTCGGCCTGTTCGTCGTCGGCGGTGCCATCACGCTGCTGCGAAGCCAGGCTGCTGTGCCGACGCCGACGAGCGGCTTCGTGACTCGTAGCGGACCGAATCTGATGCTGGACGGCCAGGAGTTCCGCTTTTCCGGCCCAAACATCTACTGGCTGGGACTCGATGAAAACGTCGGTGGCGTTGACTATCCAACCAAGCAGCGTATTGACGATGCCTTCCGCGATGCCAAATCAATGGGCGCTACAGCGGTGCGGGCGCACACGCTTGGCATTTCAGTTGGTTGCGCTAAGTGTATCTCACCGGCTCTCGGACAGTACAATGAAGCGGCCTTTGATACTATTGATTACTCCATTATGAAAGCCCGCGACAACGGCCTGAAACTGCAAATACCGCTGATTGACCAGTGGAATTATTATCACGGTGGCAAGAGCACTTTTCTAAATTGGCGCGGTCTGGCCCCAAAGGATTCTGACCGTGATAGCCGCAGCAATATATTCCATACTAATCCGCAGGTTATCCAGGATTACAAAAATTACATCAGCCATATCCTGAACCATACCAACAAGTACACGGGCGTGGCGCTGAAAAATGACCCGACCATTATGATGTGGGAGACGGGCAACGAGGTATTTACCTGGACCGGCGAAGGCAAGGGCGGTGACGAGTGGTGGAGCCAGCAGTGGACAGCCGACATCGCGGCTCATATCAAGAGTTTGGCGCCAAAGCATTTAGTAATGGATGGCCGCGGCGGCAACGAGGAACATGTACTAACAGAAGCCCAGTATGCCGCGGCTCTAGCTGAGCCCCTGATTGATGCCATGTCAATTCATCATTATCCGATGCGGACGGCCAATCTGCTCACCAGCACTGACATTGCTACCCGCAGCAACAAAGCAATCGTTATGGGCGAATACGATTGGACCAACAAAGCCGGGCAGGGCGACTCGCTCGACAGCTTCCTGGCAGCCATTGAGGGTTCCGGCATGGACGGCGATATGTATTGGAGTCTGTTCCCGACCTACGTGAACCACAACGACGGCTATACGCTGCACTATCCTGGCGATGACGACAATATGAAGGCCCGCGTTACTAAGCTCACGGACCACGCCCGCAAAATGTCGGGTCTGAGCGGACCGATTACGCCGTTGCCACCACCAACACCGCCAGTTGTCATTCCGGGTAATGTTTTGCAGAATCCATCGTTTGAAACCAATGCTACCAAAAACGGCAACCCGCGCACGACCTTTGACCCTTGGTGGCTGGAGATCAAGACCGGTGCTGATGCCACCTTGAGCCAAGATACGACGACATATTCCGACGGTGGTTCGTCGGCTCGCGTCAACATAAACGCTACCGATGCCTTCTACAAAGTGCAGTTGCTACAACATGTAGCAACCACCAGCGGCAGCCGGTACACTGCCAGTTTTTGGGCCAAGGCGGCTACGCCGCGCCGCGTTGTGCTGGCCATCCAGCAGGCAGTCAGCCCCAACACGCTATACCAGGAAACATCGTTTGCCGTGACGACAGAATGGAAGCAGTACAGCGTGGTCTACAACGCGGCAGTCAGCAATAGCGATACGCTATTTGCTCTCAATGTTGCTGATGCAACCGGCGCTGTCTGGATCGATAATGCCGGCCTGACGACACAGTCTGGCGGTACGACTCCGCCGCCACCATCAGGAAATGGTGACGCCAACGGTGATGGCCGCGTTAATGCCTTGGACCTGTCAATACTGCTGTCGCGCGACCGGCAAAACTACCCTCCAGCTGATTTTAATGGCGACGGCACCGTCGGATCGGCCGACATGGCGATATTACTCGGACGTTGGACCTGGTAGACGAAACAGCCTAGATTTTCTTGCCGTAAGCGTAATACGGGCGTACTATATAATCAAACACAAACCTAAGCTGGGCGGAGGATAGCGTGCCACAAATGCAGCGTGTCGGGGTTCGCCTCAGTCGTTTCGACGATATCACGCTGCAGCACGCCATGCAGTTACAGCCCGGCTGCAAGGAAATCTATGGGTTGGGTACATGAAGCTCTTGTCGAATGCGACAGGGGCTTTTTTATTGTTTAAGCGCAGGGAGGCGTCGTGATTGGTGACTACGAATTGGGTAGTGGCATGGCCAGCCTCGCACCTCCGGTAAGTAACGAAGCTTATGGTTTTGCACCGCTGGCTGAGTCGTTCACGGGGGCAATCAGCTACAAAGAAGGCTTGCCGCCGTTGGACGTCCGCTTGCTCAATGCGCAGCACGACAAGATACCGACACCAATCAATGATCTCGGTCTGATCGATGTCGACCAGCTGATCGTGGACGTCAATCGAACCATTGCGCCCGGCTACACCTGGCCGTCGCCCCCGAGCCGGCACCATATATACTGGCCTCGTACCGATTATGTAGAATTTCAAGAAGATCAGCCTGAAGTGCCGGCCGTGCGCTTCCGGGAACAGTCAGCGCACCTGATCCGCGTGCCACGTGAATTTGAAAACTGGCTGCACGCCATAACTGAACCGCCGCCCATGCCCGAGCCAGAGGTGATGGAGCAGGTTAACGCAGCCTGGACGGTCGCACAGGGCTTGTTCCATAGCATCCGCGAAACAACCAAAACGGTGCGTATGTTTGAGCGCGCCCGCGGCTACCGTGAGTTTAGCGAGGCGCAGGAAGAAATTATCCATGATATGGTCAGCAATGATCTAGCGGGGGTGGTGACACATCTTTATAAACTGGATGAAATCCCAGTCGAGTTCTGGCCGTTTAGCCCTGATGTGCAGGCGCAGATCGCGGCCGGACAGATCGGCGAGATTATGACCAAGGGCTGGCTGCGCAAGACTCGAGCCGCCAATCAGCGTGACGCAGCGTAGACTCCCACTGAGATAGGAGTTACACATGTTCTGTATGACTTTGTTGAAATAGTTATCAATGTGTAGGCATGAGAAAAGCCGCGTGGTGATGAATGTAGATGAGATGAGTAGAGAAGTGGGTGTCTTGCGGTGAGGCAAGGCGGTCATAATCTCGATACTGTTATCGATCATCCGGGTCATCAGACGCGGCTTGTTGTTCGTCTACCGTTGGACTGCTCTGTGTATTGTGTCTTGCCCTCTGGGGAACCAATCACGCTCACGGTGCATGCGTAATCTCAGTATCCAGAGGGCGGGTGACAGAGTGATGTCAGGGCTTGTCTTTCGACAGCCGGCCAGAACAGAAAGCGGACACGACCGCAATGCACGCAGATCCGACAGCTGCACTAGTCTCGTGCTCGTAAGCAAGGACGAGACTAACAGGTGCCATTACGCACGCTACGAACAGTCCTAGGATTGTTGCTAGCATGATTTCACCTCCCTCTGGGATGTTGTTGGGCCATGCGGGTCAGAACAAGCTGGTCGACACTCGTCCAGCGGTGTGAGCACACCCCACTGCGATGCCTACGAATGCGACCGCAATAGTTCCGCGACGCTTCTTGTTGGCCACAATGCTTGCCGCTACAGCCGCTGTCACGATCAGTAGCAGGAAGAAGTATGCCATTATCTTCACTTCCCTCCGAGGTAAAATATGCGCGGTATCCGTTGGTGAACGAACTAGTATAGTTAACATATATATCGTGTAAAAGTCAATCATAGGACATAATCGGATATACTGAATTGACTAACAGGGGTAGGTAGGCTATAATTGTATGTACTATCAACTTCAGCTTGCAGCTATCGCTCCCAGATTCTTTCCGAATCACGCGGGGCACAGGCGTGCAGGCTTAACCCAATGGAAGGAGTACTGATTTGAATCAGTATGAAATCGCTGTGTTATATCACCCGGATCTCGAAGTAGATCTGGATAAGGCCACCAGCCGTGTCGAGAAAATCTTCACGGATAACGGCGGCAGTGTCGTGTCTCAGGACAACTGGGGCAAGCGCAAACTGGCGTATGACATCAAGAAGTGCGAATCAGCAATCTATGTCATCTACACGGTTGAATTCCCACCGGAAAATGTTCGCAAAGTCGAAACGACGTTGAACATTACTGATGAGGTTATCCGGTTCTTGATCACCAAGCCTGACCTTAAAGCTATTGCCAAGGCAGAAGCTGCCAAAGAGGAAAAAGCCCGCAAGAACGCTGAACGCGGTGAAAATGCCAACGACGACGACCGCGAAGAGCCAGAAGAACCACGCGAACGCCGTGGCCGCCGTGACGACCGCTAGATAAATAATCGGTGGGAAGGAGAAAAATTATGGGAAATGAATATAAGCAAATACCAGGCGAAAATGGTGAAACTATGAAAGCAGTGACACACAGTTGGGATGGTGCTCCTGAAACTGATTTGGGTGAGTTTAGTATGACTAGAGTTGCCGATCCAGAGGTAGTTGCAACAGTTGGAACAATAGAGGTAGTTAGGCACAAATTCCAACTCCGACCAGTAGTTTCTGAGGGTTCCGGCGATCAAAATGATACTTCCGCTGAATCTCTATTCAACAAAAGGTAAAGTTGTAGAATTAACTTCCTCACTTGACGGCAATTGCATGTAGAGCGTAGGGTAAGAATACAAATTAACAGGACATAGTTCCTACAAGGAGGATAGCCACATGGCTCGTAGTCTCAACCAAGTAACTTTAATGGGCAACCTGACTCGGGACCCAGAACTTCGCAGTACACCAACTGGCCAGCAGGTCTGCAGTTTCAGCCTCGCGCTGAACCGCAGCTACAAAGCTGCTGATGGCGAATGGCAGGAAGCCACCGATTACATCGACGTTGTAGCCTGGGGACCACTCGGCGAGCGCGTCGCTCAGTATCTAGCCAAGGGTCGCCGCTGTCTCGTACAGGGCCGACTCCAAAGCCGCAGCTGGGAACAAGAGGGACAGAAGCGCAACAAAGTCGAAGTACTTGCCAGCGACGTAACATTCCTCGATGGCCGCGGCGAAGGCGGCGAGGGTAGTTCTGAGGGTAGCGGCTCCGGCGGCTACACCCGCGGCAGCGGCACTTCGACCTTCAATGGTGGAAATGGCGGAGGCAGCAAGTCTCCAGCTAAGAAGAAAGATGACGTCGTCATCGAAGACATCGGTGACGAGCCGATCAACCTTGACGATATTCCATTCTAAGGAACAATAAAAGATGATTTTTTTATCGGTACTACTGATTGGAGTGGTGATTGGCATTCTTGCGCTCCGCCCACAGCTACACATACTTGTAAAATTGCTACTAATAGTAGCGGCATTCGCTATAGTAGCAACATTCGTGTATATCGGAACTAATAGATAATTAATAGTAGCTTTACTATAGGAGAATAGATTATGGCAAAGATATTTAAACACCGAACAGATGTAGCATATTTCGACTACAAGGATTACAAAACCTTGCAGCGCTATGTAAACGTCTATGGACAGATTGAAACCCGCAAGAAGACTGGCCTGACTGAGTCTCAGCAGCGCCGCTTGGCGAGCGCGATCAAGAAGGCACGACACATCGCTCTTATGCCATTTGTCGCAAACAACTAACGAGTACTGTTCATATTGGCAGAATATTAGGCGTGATGCCGGTACAATAGAAATATGAATCCGCCAACATCACCGTTCGTACTATCGACCCGGCTTGCCGGGTACATTGGGGGTATACTGTCCGCGTATGACATCGACATGCTCGACCAGGGTCAGCGCCGGGAATTTGCGCTTATGCGCCAGCTGATGGCTGACGCACGGCTTGATGCCCGTGACTATGAACTCAGCGAAACCAGGGCAGAACAGCTCGAAAACGCGATTACCACCAAGAACCGCTTGGAAAAGTTACGTTTATTGATTTTGCGGTCCAGTGAACGCGATGTCTTCAGTGCTATCGATGTAGCACAGATATCAGCACAGCTCGATGAAATAGTTGATCAGCTGCGGTAAAATGAGTGGAGTAATAAAGTGAGTGTAGTTACTGGTCCGGCAACCAGCGGCTGCACGAAGTATGCAAGCCGCAATAACAGGAGGAACTCCCCATGGCATCACCGTATGAACCGTATTACAAACAGGCGCTCAAATTAGAATTCCGTTACAAAGATATTGTCGACGACCAGGATAACCCGCTGGCTCAAAATCTCCAACGCGAGATCCATGCGCTTGTCGAAGATCTGAAGGCAGAAAAGGATCCGAGGGACGTCGAAGAACAGATCAAAACCATCGATCGTCAGTTGTTGCAGGCCCGTGCGCAAGGCGAAATATGCATGAGTTACCAAGATATTGATCAGCTACAGGACGAGTACCGTGAGCTCCGGGAAGATATTCGCGAACTGCCAAATTATTAGATAAGAAGTAGGAGTACCAGATGGCATTAAGCATTACAGAACTCAAAAAAGGTACGCTATTCCAGCTGGATGGTGTCCCGTACCGGGTGGTTGATTACAACCAAAAAGTCATGGGCCGGGGTGGTTCGATTGTCAATGTCCGTATCAAGAGCCTGCTTGATGGCAAAGTTCTGGAAAAGACATTTAAGGGCAATGAGCAGCTCGATCGGGCTGATGTCAACAACCAGACGGTCCAATATCTGTACAGTGACGGCAGTACGTTCTATTTTATGAATGAAGAGACTTTTGAGCAGTTTGAAATATCGGCGGACCTCGTCGGTGATGGTGCCGGCTATCTCAAAGAAGGCGACAAAGTGACGCTGCAGTTCTTTGACGGCGTAGCTATCAATGTCGAGCTGCCTAAGAATGTACCGCTGCTGGTAACCTATGCTGAAAATGCCGTCAAAGGCGACACCAGCTCATCGATAACCAAAGAAGCGACGCTCGAGACTGGCATCACGATCCGCGTTCCGGCATTTATCAAGCAAGGTGACCTGATCTCGGTCGACACCAGTAACGGTTCGTACCGCGAGCGCGTCAAGGCGTAAGTATGGCGGAAACTGGCGACTATATCGTGGTGCACTTGGTGGATACGCGGAAAGTAGGCGACCGGTTTGAACGCAAGCGGCTCAGCTGGCCGCTGCACATTACGCTGGTGCCGTGGTTTGTGGCGTCAGACATGCAAGCGGTGAGCGGCTTGCTCGAGCAAGTGGCAGCACGTCACGAGCCGTTTGAGGTGCGAGTCGGCCAGATTGACCATTTCGGGGCTGATAATGAAATTCCCGTCAATGTCATAGCAGGTCCGCAGCCGCTGCGACGAGTGCACAGTGATGTACTTCAGGTTCTGCAGGATACTCATGCCACGCTGCGATCAGTACGGTGGACAGGTGACAACTACATACCGCACATTACCCGGCACGAGGCAACGGATCATTATAAAAACGACGGTGATATGGTGCGGGTTGCAGATTTTCATGTCGTTAAACTAACCGATGATAATTGGTGCGAAGTCGACGCCGTGTACCGACTGAAAGGGGACGTATAACATGGCAAAATACGAAAAACATCCGTACCGCGAAGGTGTGCGGCATTTTGGTAAAGCTGCGGTAGTAATAGGCGGCCTGGCAGTCGGCGCGGTGATACTATCATGAAACAGCGCCTCGATCAGACGCTGGTAACGCTCGGACTCGTGCCGACACGGTCGCAAGCTGAAAGCTATATCAAGCTCGGTGATGTCAAAGTCAACGGCCGTGTTATCACTAAATCTGGCGAGCCAGTAGGTGAGCAGGACAAGATTGTGCTGGCGCCGCGCCAGCAATATGTATCGCGAGCTGCCCTGAAGCTGGCTTCCGTCACAGCCGCGCTCAATATCAGCTTTAAGGGCAAAACAATTCTGGATGTTGGCAGTTCAACCGGTGGATTTACGGATTATGCGCTCAAGCACGGCGCCGTCAAGTCGATCGCCGTCGAAGTCGGTACAAATCAGTTGCATCCTAGCTTGCACGGTAATCCGCTGATTGAGCTGCACGAACAGACGGACATCCGTGATTTTAAAACCGATCAACTGATCGAGATTGTTGTGGCCGACGTATCATTTATTAGTCTCCGCGAAATACTGCCGAGCGTGGCCCGGCTGTGCACGCCACAGACTGCTATTATTGCTATGGTCAAACCGCAGTTCGAGGCGGGCCAGTCCAGTCTGAAACACAAAGGCGTCATCAAAAACGACCGCATGCGCCGCGATATATTGCACGATTTTGAAACCTGGACCAAAAGCCACTTCAAAATCGTCAGCAAAGCCGACTCGCAGGTCAGCGGCAGCAAAGGCAACGTCGAGCGCTTTTATCATTTGCAGAAACTCGTGTAATTCGTCGATGCTTACATGAGTCTGCAATGCAGCCGAAAACAACCAATAAAACAATACTGTTGACAACACTCAAATATTATAAGAGTATAAGACCACAAATATTGGTAGATAATGAGGAGTCAGTATGTCCGAATTAAACAAAATGCCACCATACGCAGGAAATATTCTGCATAGACAACGAAGCGACCGCCGGGCCTTGGGCGCGCTGGGACTGGCAGTAGCGGTCGCTGTGCTGCCGGCAGGATGCTCGGCCGTAGGACAAGATGATACTATTCGAATGCAAGCGAACGGTGTAACTCTCGAACCGTTAACCGTCACAACGACCGTCACGGTCGGACCTGAAATCAGTGCTACGCCCGCACCGACACCTGAGGTCACGCCTGATAACCCACTCCCTACGCCATCGGCTACAACAAAAATGAAACGTTATAAAAGGATCAGTCCTAATCATCTAAAACCACTTACTATTGCCAAATGTGAGTCTGAAGGAGTGTTTGATAGAGAATTTTCCTGCGAAGCACGTATGTCGGGCATTTACTCACTCGTTGAGAGGGGTGATGTCATCGACCAAGAAACTGTATCGGCAGGAGAGGAATTCCGTTTGAAGGATAAACGCAAGTCCAGTTCTGAGGCCGCGGATTGCAGGACTGCTACCGTGATCTTTCAGAAAACTGCTGACGCACAAAAACATTTTGTCAGGAGTAGTTATCCCTGCGGCAAGCTCAGTCCAAATTCGGGAAACCGCGATCTGACCTTTACACCGGATAGTTCACGCCAAGAGCAGGACGCTCTACCCCAAATACAAAAGTAATTTTTGCAGGTAATGCACACACAAACGTGGTTACCTTACCTGCTGAAGATGCTAAAATAGAGCATATGTATTTCGCCAGTCGCTTGCAGGCCGGCCGTATGCTCGCCAGTCAGATGTCTGGGAAATACGCCGACAAAGATTGCGCCGTGGTGGCACTGTCGGACGGTGGGGTGATTGTTGGCGCCCAGATTGCGCTTGCGCTGCACGCGCCGATTGGTATGCTGCTCGCCGATATGATCGAGTTGCCGCGCGAACTGACGGCAATCGCCGGCATCACGCAAGACGGCGCCTTTAGCTACAATCAAGCCTACTCAGATGGTGAAATCGAAGAAATCGTCAGCGAATACCGTGGTGTTATCGAGCAGCAAAAATTAGAGAAACTGCATGACATGCACCGTATGCTGGGCAAAGACGGCCTGATACGGGAAGATTATCTCAAAAATCATCATATTATTCTGGTTTCGGACGGGCTGTTAAGCGGTTTCTCGATTGATCTGGCGCTGCAATTTCTGAAACGTATTTCAATCAAGAGTATTGTCGTAGCAACGCCTTTTGCCAGCGTGCCGGCCGTTGACCGCATGCATATTCTGGCTGATGATATTTATTGTCTAAACGTGCTCGAGAATTATATTTCGACTGATCATTATTATGACTCGCAGGACGTACCGGAACACGAAATTATCATCGCTAAGCTTGAAAAAATTACCCGCGAATGGACACCGCCCGACCAGTTGCCGCCAGCCTAATGGCACCAAATTACTGTAAGTAGCTATGAAGTTTGTTGAGATCTTTGAGTGTAATAAGTGACTGATGGTTCGTCAGCAGATCTTTGCGTTCCAGCGCCGCCAGCTCACGGGTGGTGGTTTCCCGGCTGGCATTGATCGAGCTGGCGATATCCTGGTGTCGCAGAGGCACGTTAATTAGCAGCCCGTCACGCGTTTTTTTGCCGAAGCGGTGCGACATAGTGAGCAGGAACGAGATAAGCCGTTCGCGGACGGAGCGGTATTCCAGATTGAGGATGCGTTCACTATGAATCCGGTACATCTCAAGTGTCATATCGAGCAGGGGGGCGAGAGCTTCCGGGTTGCTGCCAATATGCGCCAGAAAATTGTCGCGGGTAATCTCCCAGACAGTGGTCGGTCCGATTGCTTCGTAGATTACCTGGCGTTCCTGACCGGTGATAGCCCAGATGAGCGGGAACACTTCGCCCTCGCGGCGGATGATCAGTAGGTTTTCTTCGCCGTATTTGGTGATATCGTAGGCTTTGACCAAACCGGATTCAATATAAAAAACGCCTGAAGGAATTTCCCCAGGCCGAATGATAAACTCACCTTTTTTATAGGTGTATTTGGAACCTTGTCTTCGAAATACTTCCAGTAATTCTTCGGTTTGTTGTATTGTTGCTAACATTACCTCTGTATTATCTCATAATCGATACCAAATCGCCTCATCATTATCAAGCGGCAAGTTTGTGATATTAATCGGTATTTCTGTGTGAGGGAAGGTACGGCAGAACTGCAGGCAACCATCTATGATGAGAATACTAAGGAAAGGAGGAGTCGAATGGTTACTTTATCCGTCGTCGATGCACAACTCAAACAAGCGGGGTGTCCAGTCCGTATGTGGGGCCGCGCCGAAGTGAAAGAGCTCTGCGAAATCCTCCTGCCCGGCGAAACGATCGCCCAAGCCGTCAATGGCCAGTACGATGCCGGCTTCGCCATGCTGGTCGCCACCGACTTCCGGGTGCTACTGATCGACAAGAAGCCCAAATACCTGACACTCAAAGACATTCGCTTCGATATGATAACCGAGCTCGACTACGCCAACCGCCTGATGGATTCGACCATACGCATCTTCACGCCGAACAGAGAGCTGCGCTTTACGGCATTCAACAGTGCCCGCCTGCGTAAACTCTTTACTCACAGCCAGCACAAGGTTATGGAGATCCGCAATCACTTTATGATGCAGCAATTCGAGCAGCACCACCTGGCTAAGAACACGCCTCCCGGCTTGGCGATGACTATGCAGCGTTACGGCGAAGCTCTAGACGTCACGGCGCTGCAGGACTACGCGCCAAACCGCAATCAGGCTACTTCCGGCGCAAGCCAAGAGCAGCACCCGCGGCAAGCCCAAGCACCGCATATCTACGAATCGACCGAGGAACAGCTCAAGCTGGCCGCCGCCATGGGTGCTGCAGGACTACGCAGTATCGTGCACAACGGCCGCGTCATCAAGGACTACATGTCAGTACCGTTCACGCAGCGCTGGCGCAAGCGCCCTTACGGCTATACGAATACGCCACTCAACAACCGGCCGCAGGCCACCACCGGATCGTAGATTGCGCCGTCAGGATATACAGTCCCAAGATTGCGCTCTACAGGCAGGCGCCTGATTACATCAGAGCCTGGCCTATGGCGCTAGCTATTCTCTCGACACTGCATATTCCTGAGGCGCGACCAGTGGTTACTTGCTGACGTTGAATTTGAATTCAACGATGTCGCCCGGCTGCATAACGTACGTTTTGCCTTCGGTACGTAGCTTGCCGGCTGCTTTGGCTGCCTGGAGCGAACCGGCCGTCATTAGGTCAGCGTAATCGACAATATCAGCGGCGATAAAGCCACGCTCAAAGTCTCCGTGAATCACGCCTGCCGCCTGCGGGGCGGTCGAGCCGCGGCGAATCGTCCAGGCGCGAACTTCTTTCTCGCCGGCCGTCAGGTAGCTCTGCAGTCCGAGCGTGTCGTAGGCAGCATGGATCAGCTGCAGTAGGCCAGACTCAGTTTGGCCGTAACTCTCGAGCAGTTCGGTGGCATCTGCTGGATCGAGTTCCTGCAGTTCGCTCTCCAGCTTGGCGCAGACGAACAGGGCAGTAGCCGGCGCGACCAGCTGGCGCAGTTCAGCCCGGCGCGTCTCGTCGCCCATGTTGTTTTCATCCATGTTAAACATATAGATAATCGGCTTGGCCGTGATCAGCTGCAAATCAGCAATGTGTTCGTGGTCTATATCGCTGCTGCTCCAGAGCGGCGTGCCAGCGTCTAGCAGTGCCAGAACTTGTTGATAAGTTTCGACGATCGGCTTGAGTTTCGGATTGGCACGGGCTTCCTTTTCGGTACGTGGCAGACGCTTCTGGATAGTTTGCAGATCAGCCAGCACCAGCTCAGTGTTGATGACGTTGATGTCCGTACCGGGACTGCGCTTGACGGCCTTGTCGTCGTCCACATGAATAACATTATCGTCATCAAAGGCGCGCACAACCTGCACGATTGCGTTACAACTGCGGATGTGGCTGAGGAACTGATTGCCGAGACCTTCGCCCTTGCTGGCACCCGCCACCAAACCAGCGATATCTACAAAAGTAACGGTAGCAGGGATGACTTTATTGGTATTGTATAGCTCGGCAAGTTTCTGCAACCGCACGTCAACCACCGGTACAATACCGGTATTCGGCTCAATCGTTGCAAACGGATAATTGGCGGCCAGAATATTGCTGCCAGTCAAGGCATTGAAGAGGGTAGATTTGCCGACGTTGGGGAGGCCGACGATGCCACAACTAATAGAACTCATTAATGCAAGTATAACAGATTGAGTGTATTGCAAAAACTGAAATAATATGCTAATGTATAAATTATGTCATTTGAATCATTAGAAGAAAAAAGAATCGAGCACCGATTACCAACCGTAGAAGCGATACCTGCCGATAGAGTAGTTACAGACCCTGCCCATGCGTGGCATGCAGTTCGCGGTTTCGATTTTGCAGGCCTAGAGGATATCGTAACTAACGGCTTACGCCCAGCGGATAATCAGGGTAGTTCTGCGGTATGTATGTCAGCATCACCGACAATCTCACATTCGGTTGGTCGAGAAGCAAACTCATTCTATGCATATACATTGCAGAATGGAATCAGCCTAGCGGTTAATACTGAAAGCCCCGTGTATCCCCGGGGAGTCACGGCGGATTTGTAGATGAAGTTAGAGTGCCATCCATCAGCGGAAACTCCATCGACGGCGTAATGTTGCCTGAAAAAGCTCTAGATATGCCACTTGCGGAAATCACAACGCGGCATGAGGCCCGAAAACCACTGCAGGCAATTGCATTTAATGAGCGAACAATTCGCCACTTATCGGATTTAGGCATTGAGCTGACTGAAGCCGAAAAAGCTAAAGTTGAAGAAGCTGATCGCATTAGCCGTCAGGGCGAGTATCTTGACAGGGAACTGGCACAAGAGCTGGAGAAAACTTTCCTATCCGCATATGCTGGTTACTTGAAAACTGAACTGGGTGTTGAAGCTCCGACCGTGAGGGATATGCTCGGAGTAGTATTGGCAGAAGCTGGTCGTGCTGACGACATCACTGTCTATACATATGATGATGATCTGAAGCGAGAAATAGGAAGTGCGAACGCGAAAATTGCCGCTCAAAGTCCGAATTACAGTCGGTTTGGTAGTATCGGTATGTATGAAACTTCGTACCGATTCAAAGACTAGTTCGACAATTTAATTCAAATTCAATCTCAAAAAGTTGGTTTACTGCGTAACCATGGTGCAGGAAATAGAGCTCATATAAATTGTGTATGTCGGTATGCGCATATTGCAAAAAACGTAATAATATGCTAATGTTTATATAGAACAGAAAAACAAAAAATGCCCGAAACATTCCCAAGACCATCAGCCGAACAAAATTTAGATCCATCTGTCCAAGACAGGGAGGCTATAGAACATGCTGCATGGCAGCAAACACGTCAGGAATTTGCAGATGCGGCATTTACCAAATTAGAGCAAACTAATCCGGAGCTCATGGAAGGCAAGGTAGCGCAGCAATTCGCGGAGAAGCTGAAGCTGGCCGGCTACGACCGGTATGCGGTTGGCTTCAATCAATCTGATGCCATACAGACCATCGATGAAGCGGAGGAATTACTAGATGAACAGGGAGGCGTAGCGCTGGGTATGTACAATATCTATCAGCGCTTCCTTATACATGACCAGGAGTCCCCCATGCCAGAATATACTCTTGGTTACTATGGGCCGCGTGCGGGCCGGTTTGTATACGTATTTCCAGTGGATAACAAATCAAGTCAGCCCGCCCGTGTCGAAGCGTCGCACGCTTCCGAAATAGACAATGAACATTTGCCAGCCGACATGTTTCTTGAGGGACCCGACGAAGAGCCGGTGGTAAATAGTAAGTATTGCGTTGGCTTTATAGACGGCGAACAAAATTTCCACCCGAATGAAGATTTTATGGAAGACGCTGAAGGCAACGAAGTTGGTAGGCTTCTGCTCAGCAGCGGAATAGGAGAAACGGCTTTAGGCGGTGAAGGCCTTGCTACCCCTAGCGAGGAAGATAATATGGCCGAAACGGTGGATGCTGCCGCGCAAGTGGTAGAGGTAAACGGTACGGATATTGATTCTCAAAGTCAGAAGTTTGAGGGTACTGTGAAGGAGCGGGTTCACAGCATATGGACAGCTGCCATGTCGGAAGGCCGGCACCAGCTCACCTCGCAGGAATTATCAGAAATCAAAAACTTAAGCGAGCTAGTCACACAACAAAGAAAATTTACAGAGCGATTCAAGCAGTCACAAGAAAATTCTGTAGAATCTGATGCGTCTGCCAGTGCGCAAAATGCCCAGAGACTAGTAGACAGGTACGCGGCCATAGCCCAGGACAGGGGCTTGAATGCTGCCGAGAAACTAGCTTATCGGAAAGCAAAACTGTTCTTACACGAGCGCGGCGCTTAGTCGAAACAAATATAACGCTGTATCAAATGTATTACGCTAAAGCTTAAGTTATCTCTAATTTTTTGGCAAAAACAGGGGAGTAACCTTTCTTTCCTAAGCCAGGCTTCGGTAGCTGGGAAGATATAAAACACTACATTATTGACAAATAAGCATAAGTGTAGTAAAATGTTACGTATAATAACAAAACGACAAATGTAGGAAATGTATGTCAGAAATTTTTCCCCAATCTAATCAAGAACAACCAAAAATACTTGAGCTTATTCCTCATCCTGAAGAACCATCATCCGTATATTTCGGAATAGACCGATACACAAGAGGCGTTGACGTTACAACTACTCTTCGCTACCTGGATCCAAGCTCAGAGAAGGTGCGTGAACAAATAGACGCAATGCTAGAATGGGGAATTGAAAAACGCGGGTTATTGAAAAACGCGGAAATAGTCGTAAAGGATCCAATTGGTTATGTTTCGGGGCAATTATCATTTACGAGATCTATTAAGCTGGGTGAAAAACCTAAATATAGTGAAATAAAAGATGCACTGAAACTTATATATGGTGACGATACTCAACAATTCGAAGAGTACATATTTGTCAGTTTGGTAGACGAGGGAAAATATGTGGGTTGTACAGTACAGGGTTCGCAGCATAATGAAATTGCTGTAGCAGAACCAGATCAAATTCTGTTGGAAATGGAAGCGTTGAGTAGAGAATTCGGTAAAGATAGTTAAAATTGCGAAAACAGCATCAGTTTCAAGCTACAAACCAGCGGTCCACCACATAGCGTTCTGATGGTTATTGTAGTCATTGCTGGTTTGGCTGAGGAGCTCGATGAGGAGCGTGGTGATGCCGAGTTTGTCGTAGAGCCAATCTTCCATGGCGCCGGTAGTGTCGTAGTCGAAAATGGCACCAGTTTGGGCGTTGGCGGAGAAGTAAACCGATGATTTGTCAGCATATTGGCGGGCGACTGCCACGCTGTCACCGGCGTCGTTCGGAATGACAATATTGCCGGAGGCGTGATAGGTCAGTACCAGCCGCGGACGCTGGGCTACCAGGTAGTCGGCGATGGCTCTGGACTCGGGCTCTGATAGCGGTGCAGACCCGCCGCCAGCGGGCAGGAATGTTTTGTTGGGCAGGGTGACGCCGGACTTCCAGTTGTTGGCCGGAAAGTTGCGGTTGAGATCGACATTGCTGGCGTTGGTGCGGCTGTTGGCGGCGTACCCGTCGGGATTGAGGGCAGGAATGACGATGATGGATGTCCGAGCGGGAATGCGGCTGGACTGGGCTTCGAGCTGTTCGATCCAGCGGTTCAGTATGGTGACGGAACTCTTTTCGTTGCCATGCGTGCCACCGACATAGACGATTTTGTTATCTCCGTTACCGAATCGGTAAGCGGTGATGCCTCGGCCGGCGGTAGACGTGCCGATGCTGAAAACTTGCTGGCAGGTTATGCGCGATGCGTACTGCCAAGCCGATCCCCCGACGACGCCGTGTTCGTTCTTCAGGCCGTCGAGTACTTTGACGGTAAATCCGGAGCAGGGCGCCAAACTGGCTGGTCGAATGGTAATGCTATTGCCACTGGCAGATATGGCGGCGCTGACGTTGCCGCCTGATTCAATCTTGATAAAATCATTGAGATTTTGACCTGCGCCAATTGGGCTGTCGAAGGTCAGCACGATCGGCTGGCCGGAGGAGATTTTGTAACTGCCAATGTTGACTGATTGCACTTTTGGGCCGCCCGATGTTGCGAAAGCAAGTGTATATGGAGCTGCTAAATAGCCGCCGTCGGCGGACGTGATGTTCTCAACGCTGAGCTGTAGCGACACGCTCCGGGGCAGCGGCTGTTCCAGCTTGAATGTCACGACCTTGTCTTTGAACGTTGGGGTGGCCTTGATTGTCAGGGCCGGGCCGGTGGTGGTCTTGAGTGTCACATTCTTATAATTGTTGGCGGGCTTGTTGAGAGTCAGGGTAATTTCTGTCGGTATGCTGTATACGGTCTGTCCGCCAGTAATCGATGAGCTGACGACTTGCAGCGGCTCAACTATCTGAATAGACTGTCGGAGGGCGGTGCCAGCTGGACGGCCCGCATAGTGCCGCTCGATGGCTACGTCGTAGCGGGCACCTTGGGTGAGGCGCAGGCTCGGCAGATCGCAGAGCAGCGCGTTGTCTTTCTGAGGACATTCCGCCCGAACAGCCTTGGACTCGGTAATAGTCGAGATATGATACGTAAATACACGGTCGGCTTGATTGATGGTAAAGCGCAGCGGATCTTTGGTAGATATGAGCTGACCTGGTGTTACTGACCGGCTCAGTGCTGGATATGAGCCAGTGGACACGCTGACAGTCTTGCGCAGCGCCGGTATACCGGGCAAGGCTAATTTGATCTGTTGCTGAGAATTCTGCTGCGGAATATTGACGGCACGGAGACATGCGGTTCGGGCAAACAATACAGTTTTGCCAATAGATACGGTGGGGACGGAATCCAGCCGGAAGCTGCGGCTTGGTTGCTGACGGGTCGTACTTGGCAGAAACTGGGGCAAGAAGGTACAAGACTGGCTGGAATACGAAAATGCCACCGTCTTTGGCACGTAGAACTGCAGTACGTACACAGCGGCCAGCACCGCGAACACGATACCGAATATGATCGCAGATTTGCGTCTGCCGGGGAGCTTGCGACTGAGCGATTTGACATGTGCAACAAACGAACTGGCCATAGTCTGGCGAGGTTGTTGCTCGATTGGAGATTGCTGTACGTTGCCCGGATCCATGTCTTGTGTATAAGTATAAGGGTTATGAGTGAAGCCGGCAAAAAATGTACTTATTCTGGCTGCAGGACAGTCTTGCAGCTACTACAGTAGCCGTTTAATTCCACAGTGTGCTGCCGTAGGTCGAAGCCGTATTCTGCCTCGATATCGTGTAATGCTTTCTCAAGCCGGTCGCTCTTGATAGCTATGGATGTACCACATTGCAGGCAAGAGAAGTGATGATGGTGGGCAGAAAATCGCTCGCTGAGCTCGACACTGCTTTTCATGCCATTCCACACCCGGTGTACGATACCGATTTTTTCAAAGAGCCGGATAGTTCTGTATACAGTAACTTTGTCGAGTGCAGGCAAGCTGTATATGAGTTGCTGGACGGTAGCCGGTTCATGCAGGTTTACCAAGGCTTCAAATATGCGGAGCCGCGGCAATGTCATGCTGTAGCCATGTTTGCCAAGTAATTCTGTAAGCTTTTGAGAAGTCTCCATATTGCAAAATAGTACACAAATTGCAACTAATTTGCAAATATAGCTGAGCTTACCTAAAATTCAAGGTACAGCTTATGAAAATATACGATACATTCGATGCGGTAATACACGATTATTTCGAGACAAATGCGGTAGGGTTCAGCTTTGACACGTGGGCTATCGCGAAGTTTTTGCATACATCTGATGCAGATTACCAGCAATTAGTTGCAACCGGCGGCAACACCCTTGGCTATCAGCCGACAATGCTCACGCTTGCAGATCCATTGCAGCAGCAAAAAGATGAAGTAATAATTCGGAATCTTCCGACCTCAACCTATGCCGCAGTCCGCGAGCAGTATGCGCATCGTTTCATCGACCAGCTGCCTGGTCGGTTTGGGCTGTTTCACAGCGACAAAAAACAAGCCGATGCCATCTTTAACTCCTGGGAAGAATTTGCGGGTGAATGGCTGGAGCGGGATGGTCAAAGTTTACTGCCATACAATCTGCCACTGTTATTTGACCATGTCTCAGACGCGGAATACTGGGGCTGGCAGCAAAAAGGTTTCGATCCTTGCGGTACGCAGCGTTTGATAGTGACGGTGTTTCAATATCGAACTGGCCGGTTCGCCGATGTATTCATAACCAATGTGACTGATGCTGAAATGGCCCGTATCCGCATGCTGATCATGAGCAGATTGACACTCGGGATAAACGAAATTTTATGAGTGGCTGCGAACAGCCGCATGATCATCGTGAGCATGAAACCGGCTTGCATACTGAGCATGGACTTGATGAGCACGTACACGGCCCGCACTTTCCAGAACAAAGCCAGCTGCCTGAACATACAATTGAGATCAAACATGCTCATGCCTGCGAGGCAGATTGCCCGGACCATCGGCAGAGTAATCATCAAGAAAATGGCGATAACATCAGTCGTGAGAATGCTCATGAGCCGAAACACCATATCGAACAGAAACCGCACGCTTGCGGTGCAGATTGCCATGAACATGGATCGGCGTCGTCGGTACACGAGCACAGTTCTTCTGTCGAAAAAAATCGTCTTGCGCCACCGATTATCGAACGGAAGCCCCATGCTTGCACAGCCGACTGTCCGGAACACGGCAGTCAGCATCATGCGGAACATAGTCATCGACCTGAGAAAGCTCACGCGCCTGCCGTTGAGCTCAAAAACCAGTGCTGCGGCGTAGACGGGCCTCATGTCCACCACGGTGAGCATGAACACGCTCATGAGAAGCCGCACGAGCAAGCACGCCAGGGACGTCGAGAACATAGTACAGCGGCAATAGAGCATACACATCATCAGCACGACAAGAAACACGCAGAAGTACCGGTTGCTGATATTGCGCCGGCAGTTGAAAAACAACGCGCAGAAACAATCCCTGATAATTATGTGCTCGCAGAGGAAGCGCTACGCCGAACTGAAGCCGAGGTAAAGCAGAAAGAACTGGCCGCAGATGTGACGCAAGCTGTAAATGCGCAAGCCGTAAAAATCCGCGCGGAGCACTCGGAGCAAGCAGATGTGAATAATCATGCAGAGCGCCACATGGATAAAAATCTGGAAGCGGTTGCTGAGAAGACAAACGAGGTTGCAGAGTCTGTCGAACCAGCTGCTGCCGTACGTGTACGAAATAGTGAGCCGATTACTGAAACCGAGACAGTAAATAACGAAACACACGTGCAGCCCCAAGCTGAAATAGTGGAAGACCATCCGACGCAGCAAACATCAAAGACGTTAATGAATCGTGAAGGTGCGTCAATATCTGAGCCGACATATGAAGGCCAAAATGTTGTCAGTGCAGGCGAAACGACAGATTTTCAGGATGCTGACACACTGGAAGTATCGAAGCTAGCAATAGCAGAATCGTATGCTGACATAGAAGATGAATCTGCACCTGCGGAGCGCGAACTTGACTTGGCTGAGGGCGAGGCGACGCCTATACTCGCTGCTGTTGATGGCAGCGTTGATGTGCCAACAAGTCATTTTGAACAGTTTGAGTCGCAGCTGGACGTACCCATGATACCAGAGAAGGGCGCTGCGGATTCGGAACGTGCAGAACATGTTATTTTGCCTGCGCCGCTGCAGTATGCAGAAACTGACGAACTAGTAGAAAAGACTATAGATGTCGCGGCGGATTCAATTGGTTTAACAGAGCCGCAAAATACCGAACAAAATATTGAACTTGGCGAGCGAGCAGTGCCAGCCGAACTTGAAGCGCTCACCGCTGCAATAACCGAACGGTACAAAGGAGAGCTCCGCAAACGTGCCGATAATGTAGAGACTACCAGCCCTCAATTTGCCCGCTTGGCAACAAGCATCGAACAATTATCGACCACCAAAAATCGACTACCCGTCGAGGCCGCCCATGCATTGATATTGGAACAATTGCAGCTCCTCGGGTTTGAGCGGCCTATGCAAACACTTCAGTATTACCACACACATTACGGAGAAGAATTTCTGCATGACATACTGAATCATTTGCGCCAGTTGATTGTCGACGGCAATACATTCGAAAGTATCGGTGGTCATGCCCGGCCGACTGCCGCTACGTTCCGTCATGGTGACGATATCACCGCCACTGTCGGTAAGTTTGTATTGCTTATTTTTGGTAATAAAGCCAGGTTCAGTACTCAGGTATAAATTGGCATGCAGTTGCATGTATTGTACTCAGCGTGATCTTTCGATGTTCGCAGAAACTTATATCAGCAAAACACTTCGCGTTTAATGCTGTCTTAAGTTAATCTTAATGAATAGAGCATATACTGAATACGTAGTAGCAATAATAGGGGGCAGATATGGACAATGACAGAGGCAATACCAGGAGTGCTGATAATAAAAAAACAAAGCTCATTGCGTGGGTTGTTATATTAGCTGCAATCGCAATAGTATATATTGTGGTAGCGTCGAGAAATAGCCAGGAGCCGGCGCCAGCATCAAGCACGACAACTTCGAAAACCAGCGCTGCTGACACTACTGGTGCTAGCGAGACTAACGCAGGCGAGCAGGACACTGCTGCGAGCAGTGCGTACACCGATGGCACATACACGGCGACTGGGTCATACCGCACGCCCGAAGGCACGGAATCGATCGATGTGACGCTGACAATTGCCAAAGGCGCGGTAACCGATTCATCGGTTGAAACCTCGGCCAGCGACCCGAAGTCAGCAAGGTATCAAGAGGACTTTACTGACAACTACAAGCAATATGTCGTTGGCAAGAGTCTGGACGAAATTAATCTGTCGCGTGTTTCCGGCTCATCGCTGACTTCGAACGGTTTTAATACGGCGCTGGAAGACATAAAGACAGAAGCAGCCACGCCAGCTGGCTAGGTACGAAGATAACATGCAGGATACACGCTACCGTTTCGAGGCAATCGGCACAACCTGGACAATTGATATTTTTGATGCGATTGCAGCGGATAGCGCTGAACAATTAATGCAGGCTGTGCATGAGCGGATTGAACGATTCGACAGCACCTATTCGCGCTTTCGAGAAGATTCAATGGTTACTAGCATGGCCGCTGAAGCCGGTACATATGTACTACCGGATGACGCTAGACCGCTGATGGACATGTATCAAAAGCTTTATGAAATGACAGATGGGCTGGTGACGCCGCTGATCGCCAGTACACTTGCTGAAGCTGGGTATGATGCTGCATATAGCCTGCGTCCTGGACGCATTATAGCGCCGCCAACATGGGAGGACGTCTTGGTGTATGACTTTCCAAACTTAACGCTCCAGCAGCCAGCGCTGCTGGATTTCGGCGCCGCTGGCAAGGGCTATCTGGCTGATATTGTCGGAAGTATACTGGAAGAGCAGGGCATATCGGGGTACTGTATCGATGCCGGCGGGGATATGGTGTATCGCACGCAGAACACTGAAAAATTAGATGTTGCGCTCGAACATCCGTCTGATCCGACGATGGCGATCGGCGTAGCAAAAATATATAATCAAAGTATCTGCGGATCATCCGGCAACCGGCGGGCATGGGACAAATATCATCACATCATAGACCCGGCATCTCTTGAGTCACCGCGTCATATCGCTGCACTCTGGACGGTGGCTAATACGGGGCTGATGGCCGATGGGATCTCGACGGCACTGTTTTTCGTCAGTCCCGATGTGCTAGCGCGCCATTTCGAATTTGAATATGCTATTGTGCGCAGCGATTTATCGCTGGATGTGTCATCCGGCTTTCCAGCAACATTTTTTGATAATACAGCCACGCCGCCCGACAGGACGCAGGAGTAATATGCTACGACCGATTGACGACTTCTTGAACAAAGTAACGATGTACCAGCTGACGCTATGGGGTCTGCGACTGTTGGCTGTGATCAGCATTGCCCTGAGCTTGACGGGTGCTCTGCCGCTGCCGACGACGGGGTTGCTGCTATCGGCGGTCCTATTGGCCGTCAGCAGCCATGTATCGAACAAAATACTGTCGCGCATCTGGCGGGCACCAGCCAACAATGAGTCGTACGCCATTACCTTACTTATCCTATTCTTTATTCTGCCGCCCGTCACATCTGTATCAGAAGGAGCGTTCACTGCTGTAGCTGGTGTCTTGGCAATGGCGTCAAAGTATCTGCTGGCGTACAACGCGAAGCACCTGTTCAATCCAGCTGCATTCGCTGTTGTTGTACTGGGTGTGCTTGGTGTGCTGCAGGCAACCTGGTGGGTAGGCAGTGCTGCTCTGTGGCCGCTGGTGCTGGTGCTTGGTCTGCTGATATTGCGCAAAATCCGCAGATTTGAGCTCTTCGTGGCGTTTGCGGCCGTCGCTCTGTCCGTACTAGTTTTGACTGCCGTAACCGACGGAGATAGCGTCGCTGATACGATCCGGTTTGCGATCACATCGTCGCCGCTTATCTTTCTCGGGACTATTATGCTGACTGAGCCTGCCACGATGCCTGGGCGAAGGCGGCAGCAAATTATTTTCGGTGCCTTAGTCGGGCTGCTCTACGCCTTGCCGTGGAACATCGGCCCGCTGACGCTGTACCCCGAGACAGCCCTGGTCATCGGCAATTTGTATGCCTTCGCAGTTAATCCGCGCTACCGGCTGCGACTTCGTTTGAAGGAAATTCAAAAGGTGTCGGACCGAGTATACAACTACGTCTTTACGCCAGACAGAAAGGCTGATTTCCGACCGGGCCAGTACATGGAATGGACATTGCCGCATGATAAGATCGACAGCCGCGGCAACCGGCGAACATTTTCTATCGCGTCGTCACCAACTGAGCCAGAAATTCACCTGGGCGTCAAATACTATACGCCGCCGAGTAGTTTCAAGCGAGCGCTCGCGGCCATGCAGCCGGGCGATGAGATCATGGCAGGTCAGATCGCCGGAGATTTTACTCTGCCATCTGACGCAGGTCAAAAACTACTAATTGTAGCTGCCGGCATCGGCATTACGCCGTATCGAAGCATGCTGAAATATGCTACAGATACCAAGGCGAAACGCGACATGGTGCTTATTTATGCAGTGTCAGACTCTGCAGAAGTTGCCTACAAGGACGTGCTGGCCGATGCCGAAACACACGGTATCCGTGCCATACTGCTGCTGACTTCTGGTACATCGCCCGCCAAGAGCACATCATCAGGCTGGAAAGGCTTAATTGGTACATTGAATAGCGACTTTATTGAGCAGCAGGTACCTGACTACAAAGACCGCGTAGTGTATCTATCGGGCCCGAATACGACCGTCGACAATGTCCGTAGTGGTTTGCTGCAATCAGGCATGAGCCGCAAACGCATTAAGACTGATTATTTCCCCGGATACTAAATTCAGTGTGCTCCAAGGTAATAATATTGACAAATAAACATAAACATAGTAATATATTGTGTGTACGTATTCTAGTATTTCATAGGCCATGACAATGTCAGAAGCATTTCCAACATCAGACGAGCAATATCCTAAAATCTTACCTTTATTCGAAGACGTTGATCCCGATGCTGTGCAGTTTTTAATAGATAAAACTACTCGCGGGAAGGATGTGCTTACAACGCTGCACTATTTGCAGCCGGATGACACTGCATATGAAAGACAAGTGGACAATATGCTTTTATGGGGTACAACGACAGGACTGATTCCAAGTAAGTGTACAGTCGAATTGCCTGATCCAACCAATCGCAAGCCTGATGGAACGCCAGTTATCAAATCTATAGAACTTGGGGATGAGCCATCGTATACAGGCACGCGGGATGCCTTAACCCAGACTTTTGGTGAAGATAACGTTACGCAGTCTACAGAACTGCTCGTTGAGCGCTTGATTGATGACGGCCATTATAATAACAGTTATGTACGATGCACGCAGCATAACGAATTTGCGACCCAAGAAGCAGACGCTATTGCCAGCGAATTAGAAGCATTACGTCGCCAACTCGGCGAGGATTTATAATCGTCTCAGTCAGCTCGGTTGCTTGTAATCTATATCGAGTCTCTACTTTAGTTTCGAGGTGATACCTTGCAAGCTCTGCAGACTGGGCAGTTCCTGCTTTTGGAATTTATCTGCCTCTTTTTTGATTTTGGCAACGTGCTTTTTGGCTTCTTTGACTTGTTTTTTGGTTTGATCGATCTCTTGCTGAGCCTGTTTTATCTCAGGGTCAGGGGGTTTATTATCAGCCGGTTTGGGGGGGCGGAAAAAGGCTTTGGCGAGTTCAGCGACCGGATAACCGGCTATTGTTGCCGCGCTACTGCCAGAGCCGCCCGATTTTTGCTTTAATTCATTCTCTGCCTGTTTGATTTCTTGTTCGGCTTTGTCGAGCTCGGCTTCTGCACGGTCGGCCTCGGATCGAAGTTTGCTTGCAAGCTGTCTGGTTTGCTCGCCGGTTGCTGTGACCGGCTCAATGGCAGAGCCAAGTTGTTTTTTGGAGTTTGCCGGCTCGTCTTCGACACTGTCTGACTGCGGAGTGGTTTGTTGCGCGTTACCGGATTCGGACAGCTGCTCTGCAGGTATTTGTGTCATTTGCGAAGCTCGGGCTGCTGGCAATGCTTGCTCGACAATCACAGCTTCATCAATCGATGGAGTGGGTTTTGTTGGCGTGACGGTCGCATCGGTAGACGACGTAGCTGGATTAACGTAAATATATCCCTCACGGCTATTTTGAGTTGTGTTTGGTTGCATGTATTCTCCTTACCGGTATAAGTCTAGCAACCCGCTGAATTGCAGCAGTAATTTATCTCGCTTGCTACAAAAGACTTTTCAGCCACGAGCAGGCGTGGACATCTTACTCCGTGCGGTTACTAGTTCGTTATCGCACAGCTTGAATAATTGGTGTGTATTTGGGAAAATCAAGTCAACGCAGCAGAAAATCAAGAGAGGAACTGGATGACTGTAGTGAGGACGCATGGAGCGTAACGAAGATCTGTACCGCCTCTTACGGGTGATACCTGCAATGGTCTCTGTCACTGCAGGACCCGAACATAAATATGAGTTCGCTAATTCGCAGTATCTCAAAATTGTCGGTAAAACGCAGGCTATTATCGGGCGGTCTGTCGCGGAAGTGTTTCCTGAGCTAAAGGGCCAAGGGATACTTGAGATACTCGATAAGGTATACCGCACCGGCAAAGAGTACCGAACGAACGAACAGCTGGTTGAGCTTGATACGCGTAACGACGGCAAGCCCAAAAAACTATATTTCAATTTTGTCTATTCGGCACTACGCGGCACTGACGGAAAAGTGAACGGTATTATGTCGCACGCCGTCGAAGTATCAGATCAGGTGTATGCCCGCCTTAGAGCCCAAGACAATGAAATACGTTATCGCTCACTCTTCAACTCAATAGATGAGGGATTCTGTCTGGTAGAAATGATTTATGACGCGACTGGCGCTCCGATTGATTATCGCTTTGTAGAAACTAATAAAGTGTTTGAAAGCCAGACCGGCCTGAATCGGGTTGTCGGCAAAACAATCAAACAAGCGGTTCCGGGTATAGAGGCATTTTGGATCGAACGCTACGCTAAAGTAGCTGCAACCGGCAGGGCAGTGCGGTTTACGGAAAGCTCAGCTGTTATGGATCGTTGGTTCGATGTACACGCTTCTCGTGTCGGAAGTCCGGGCCAATATCAGGTTGCGATACTGTTCAAAGACATTACCGCACACAAGCATCTGGAAGCCCAACAGCAGACGGCTATGAGCCAAGTTAACGAAGTTCTGGAGTCAATGGGCGACGCATTTATTATGCTCGATAAAGACTGGAATATTGTCAGAGTCAATAAAGTGTATGAAAAGATATCAAGAACGAAGCGCAAAGATGTCGTTGGTGTAAATTTTTGGAATGTGTTTCCAGATGCCGCGCATCTAAAATACTGGACTGAGTATCACAAAGCTATGACAACGCGACGGTCATCTCACTTCGTTGAGCGCTACGCCCCGCTGGATATATGGACAGAGACTGACGTATTTCCGACAAGTGAAGGCGGTATATCGATCTTTTTCCGCGATATTACTGCATCACGCAAGACTCAAACGGCTCTGCGTCAGAGCGAAGAGCGATTCCGAACTTTGATCGAAAAGAGTACTGATGCTATCCAGCTGGTCAATCCAGAGGGCAAAATACTATACTCAAGCGAATCGCTGAAAAACGTCCTGGGATATACACCGGCCGAACTGCAGGGAGTCGGCGTCAGGCCATATCTGCATCCCGATGACGTTGATTATTTTTATGAGAAGTTTGCTGAAATTGTCGCTAAGCCAAAGCGCACAATTTTGCTGGAATACCGCGTCAAGCACAAGGATGGTTCGTGGGCCTGGATAGAAACAACGGGCGTCAACCATTTGGATACACCGAATATCCAGGCAATTGTCGGCACGTTTCGCAATATAACCAAGCGCAAGCTGAATGAGGAACAGACGCAGTACCAAAAAAGCCTGCTGGAATCACAGCAGGAAGTGTCACCGCTAGGAATCATGATTGTGTCTGAATCTGGAAAAATAATGTCATACAACCAGCGGTTTGCGACTATGTGGCGTTTTCCGCGCCGGATGCTTGATACAGAACCGGACGAAGCCGTGCGGGAAGCGGTCAAGTCGCAATTAGTCCATCCGCAAGGCTTTATTGATAAGGTTAACGAAGTCTACACACGACAGATTCCCAACAATGAACAACTGCATTTTATCGATGGGCGTACTTTCGACCGCTACGGCGCGCCGCTGTTCGGCCATGACAAGCGCTACCGTGGTTATGTGTGGTATTTCCTCGATGTGACGGAGGAGAAACGAGCCAATGATGCATTAAAGGCAAGCGAAAAACGTTTGCAGTTCATGGCAGAATCAATGCCGCAGCTGGTATTTACCGCCGGACCTGACGGTAAAGTAGATTATTTTAACTCACAGTGGGCTGAGTATACCGGAATATCAGTCAAGGAGCTGCGCCGGAACGGCGTTCGGAACCTGATACACCCTGAAGATCTAGAGCCCAATATGAATCAGTGGTATAAGGCGCTGAAGACTGGAAAAGGTTTTCAGAATCAACAGCGAATGCTACGGGCGGACGGTACGTACCGCCACCACATCAGTCATGTCCGGCCGATGTATGATGACAATGGCAAAGTGCTGCGCTGGGTCGGGTCGATTACTGACATCGAAGATATACTGGTAACGACAGCCCGCAACACAGAGCTGGAGCGTATTGCTGCCGCCCTCGAGGAGCAGCGCAGCCAGTTGATTATCGTCAACAAAGCCAAAGATGAGTTTATTTCGCTCGCTTCTCACCAATTACGAACGCCCGCCACAGGTGTCAAACAATACGTCGGTATGCTCCTGGAAGGCTACGCCGGTGAAATCACTGACGAGCAGCATCGTTTTCTTAAAAGTGCATATGAAAGCAATGAGCGGCAGCTGAAGATTGTTAACGACTTGCTGAAAGTAGCCAGTGTCGACTCGGGCAAGGTTGCGCTGCGGCTCGAATCAGTACCGGTCGCACCGCTTATAAAACTCATTTTTGCCGAAATGGCATCACAGTTTGAGTCCAAGCAGCAAACAATTACTTTTAAGCACGCCGGCGATGATTGTGTTGTGCATGCCGACGCGCATTTGCTGCGCATGGTTCTGGAAAATCTGATTGATAACGCCCATAAATATACCTATGAAGGCAAGGCGATCGAGGTGTCGGTTACAAAGCATCGCAATACTGTACGCATTAATATACGCGACGAAGGCGTCGGTATACCGGCCGGTGATATCGAGAAACTGGGTGAGAAGTTTATCCGTCTGGACAATCCATTGTCGACACAGGTTGGCGGCACTGGTCTGGGGCTGTATTGGGTGAAAAAGGTGGTTGAGCTTCATCAAGGTACGCTGACGATTACGTCTGTAGAGGGAAAGGGTTCGACATTTAGTATTAGTCTCCGACAATTTGCGTAGGTGGTACTGTTATATGTCGTAGTCAAATATACAACTATATGTAGATACGGATACGATTCGTCATAAAAACAGGCCGCAGGCGTTTCATTACGTTTATGGTTTTGTTATACTGACTGCATAGTGAAAAATCTCAGTAAACGCAGTACGTTGATTCTTGTAAGTTTTGTGGCTCTGGCGCTCGTCATTGCTGGCGGCGTGTTCCAGTACAATCATATTCAGCAGCGGGAACGCGAGCAGCGCCAGGCAGCCTTGGCCGCTGATACTCAGAACTTCAAAGTAGTAATGAAACAGGCTTCAGGTCTGCGACTACAGAAACGCTATGCAGAAGCAAATATTGTACTAAAGGCTTACAACTCCAAGGCGTTAAGTGTCCAGAATAAGACTGACGCACTGATCTCAACTGCGATAAATTACGAAATGATAGGCGACAATAAAACAGCCTACGCGACGTACCTAGAGGCCGAAAAATTGAGTCCAAAGGAAAATTATGCTATCTACTTTGGTGCAGCCAGAAGTGCAGAAACGGCGGCTGACCACGGCTCAGCACTGAAATACTACCAAAAATGTCTGAAGATGCTACAAGCTCTCAAGCCGGATGATGTCAATCAGTCAGACATAGAGATGATTATGAATGACATAAAAACACAGGAGTCCAAGGTATGAACCGTAGAAAACTCTTGATATGTACCGGGCTCATAGTATTACTTGGTGCGGCGTATGGACTGGTCCGGCCACAAACTGCATCTGCCGATTACGGGCGGGAAGTTGATTTTACGTATTATACCAACTCGGTAACCACCAGAGACTGGTTATTTTTTGATTCCCCAGACATCCCATACAAAGGCATATCTGCTGATTGGGCGACGCCTGGTTCGATGAACGTCGATAAGCTTATAGAAGAAATGAAAAAGCGTCTGAATTCAACTACTGACTATAACAGCAGCCGGGCTGCCGCTGTAATCAATATGATGATGGGCATAGATGGTAACAGCGCGGCCTATGACGGCCCGGAATCCGAACGCTGGCGTAATGGCGTAACGGTAGCGAAGGCGAATTTAGCTGATTGGGAGAGGCGGGTTCGTTACTATGACGCGCAAGGCAGAATAGAGTTTAATGCAACGTATACAACTAACCCAGGTGAAGTCACCAGGGATTGGCTCGGCTCCGTCACGGCGAGGAGGGGAATACGAACCCAAAACCCGGATATTATCCTCAAAGACATTACTACCGAATACAATGACGCCGCTATACAGTTTTTAGCAGCTGACAAACGGACGCCAACATTTACCATAATCAAAAAATGCGCTAACTTAGTCGGTAATTTGTCACCATTGGAAGAACCGCCCGTTATTGTCACACCTCCGCCACCACCGCCTCCGCCACCACCGCCACCAGTTGCGCGTCCGTACTTCCAGACTAATGGTGGGGATATCGTTGCCGGATCTAGCATTGCAACAGACGGCCGCACTTCGACTGATATTCCGATCGCATGTTCGGCAGCTAAGAAAATTGCAAATGCCGGAATTGCCGGCTGGAATAACCGGGGTACGACTAACTTTGCTGGTGCTGGCGGCGAGTATGCGGCCATTGCCTTTGGTCAAATCCAAGATTATGTAACCAGGCAGGGAAGCGGCCCGCAGACTCCCGCCAATGTGAACGAAGCGACGCGATTGGCGATCGCTAATACTGCCAACGTAGATGCAGCTAATGGTATGTTTGGTGGTATGTTTGGCAATGCGCCATGTGCGAATTATTGGAGTGACCGTCCGGCTGTAACTACGGCAATTCCGACTAACCGGGTTTGGGATTTGCCGAGTGGCACATACTACATTGACACCGCTCAGACGACACTCGATACAGATATTCTCCGACAAATAGGTACTGGTAAGCATATAACATTGTACGTAAAGGGTGATGTATCTATTACCGGTAACGGTATCAGATATCAGGATGTTGGCCCAGGTGCAACGAGAAGGGACATCCCATCCTTCAAGCTCATCGTCAACGGACGTATATTCATACAGTCGGGCGTGGAGCGGCTGGACGGACTGTATGCCGCCATACCCGATGCCGGCTACGATACAGCGGCACAAAACGAATTTGCCAATCCGCCAAATGGAACGATCTCCACTTGTAGTAACGGGTTTGCAAGCTACAACCCGACAGTGGCTGCCGGGGCAATGTATGCCGCTTGCAATCGTCAACTGACTGTTAACGGCAGCTTCGTCGCCCTGCAGGTCTGGCTTCTGCGCACCTACGGAACGTATAATGGCTCGCTTGGACCAACGGCCACCACAGGACCGGTAGCACCGGCCGAAATATTCAACTATGTCCCGGATACCTGGCTAACACAGGACACATCGGCTGGGGGTGGGGCATTGGATCAGGGCTATCAATCAATTATTGGATTGCCACCAATACTGTAGGTAAAAAAATGAAAATAATTAGCAACTTTACGTCACGCTTATGCTATAATCGGAGTTAATATGAGTTTACTGAGTGGGGTTTCAGAATTTTTCGGATTAGACATCGGCACTACGGCCATTCGGCTGGTAGAGCTGAAGGGTACGAGTGGCAATAAGTCGCTCGTAAAGTACGGATATTTACCAATTGATCCTAAAATCGCTATCAGCGATTCCAAAGCAGATCAGCAGAAGCTGGCTGAAGCGATCCGCGAATTGGTAGAGAAGTCACGTATTACGACCCGCAATGTTACGGTTGGTATACCGTCGCTGCGCGTCTTTACGACGGTTGCTGACATCGACAAGCTGCCAAGCTCCGAGCTCGGCAAATCGATTCGCTACCAAGCTGATTCGTTGATTCCGACACCGGTTGCCGAATCTAAGCTTGATTGGGCACTGATCGGCAAATCTCCCGTGGAAGAGTCGAAGCTCGAAATATTACTATCCAGCGTCCCGAATACCTATGTTGAACAGCGGCTGGACATGCTGGAGAGTATCGGACTTAATGTCATAGCCTTTGAGCCGGACAACTTAGCGCTGACGCGGGCACTGGTGCCGATCGCGGCAACTGCACCAATGGTGATTGTCGACATCGGCCGGCGCAGTACGGATATCGTCATCACGATGGACGGTATTCCACGCTTAACCCGTGCTATTCCGACTGGTATCGACGCTATCGTCAAGGCTGCAACCCAAAACCTCAACATCGACGAAAAACAAGCTGAGCAATTTATCTTTAAGTTTGGTGTCAGCAAAGACAAGCTCGACGGGCAAGTCTATCAGGCGATCATCGGCACGATTGATTCATTGACCAACGAAATTGATAAGTCTGTCACGTTTTTCCAAGGCCGTTACGCTGGCGTCAAGTTGGAGCGGCTGATCGTGTCCGGCGGGGCAGTGATATTGCCGGAGTTCCCGTTGTATGTCGCCAACCGCTTTGGACTGAATGTAGAAATAGGTAACGCCTGGCGCAATGTTGCATTCGCACAGGATCGTCAAAATGAGTTAGCTGCACTGTCCAATCAATTTGGGGTGGCAGTCGGACTCGCAGAAAGGGACGAATAGATGATTCAGTTTAACTTACTTCCCGATATTAAGCTCGAGTATGTCCGCGTGCAGCGTATCAAGCATACTGTCATAAGTGCTTCATTGATCGCGGCAGGCACCGCCTTCGCGGTCTTTGCGCTATTGTTCATAACAGTAAATGTCGTCCAAAAAAAGAGTATGAATGATCTGACCAAAGACATTAAAACATACAGTACTGAACTCAAAAATACGCCTGATCTCGACAAGATTTTGACAATCCAAAATCAGCTGGGCGCATTGCCAAACTTGCATGCACAAAAGGTTGCCAGCAGCCGGACATTCAAATATATCGAGCAGGTGACATCTCCGGATATTTCGCTCACAGATTATACGAATGATTTTGATGCAAAAACGGTCAGTATTACCGGGGTATCACCCAGCTTGGACAAAGTGAATACCTATGTCGACACACTGAAGTACACAACTTACAAAGACGGTGCTGACACTGACAAAAAAGCTTTCTCGAACGTCGTCATGTCACAATTTACTAAGACGCCACTCGCTACTACATTTACTATCACCGCGAATTACGAACCGGCCCTGTATGACAACACGAGTAACGTGGCGCTGACCGTTCCGAACCGCGTCAGTACGTCGTCAGTCGTCAATTTACCGACAGTTTTATTTAAACAAGCTCCGACTAGCGGAAATAATTAAGCGGACAATAATACAATGGCTCAAACATCCAACAGACCACTATCAATGAAACATATGGGCGTCAGCAAGACGAATTCCCGGATTGTTGCCGTTACCGCAGGGGCAGCCTTTCTGGTAGTTTTCTTCGCAGTCGCCTCAGTATCGCTGTACGGTACACTGACCTACCAAAACCGCATTATCAAAGCTAAAAAGGAAGCCACGACGCAGCTCAAGGCTAACCTGACGGCCCGCGACAGTCTGGTCGAATCATACAAGAGCTTTACCAACTCACCGACGAACATCATCGGTGGGTCGGCTGACGGTGTCGGCGCCAAAGACGGCGCAAATGCAAAATTGGTTCTCGATGCGCTGCCAGGCAAATACGACTTTCCGGCTGTTACTGCTAGTCTTGAAAAATTAGCTATCGAACAGCAGGTGACTATCGAAAGTATTACTGGTACTGATGATGAGGTCGCGCAAACCGCGCAGCAATCCGGTACACCGGCGCCAGTTGAAATTCCGTTTGAACTCAAGGTGTCAGGTGATTACCTGGCAGTCCAACGGCTCGTAACGGCTATGGAGCGATCTATCAGGCCAGTTCAAGTACAAAAGTTACAAGTTACCGGCGATCAGAAAGCCATCAATCTCGTCGTTACCGCCAAGACATATTATCAGCCCGAAAAAGCGCTTAACATCGGCACAAAGGTCATAAAATGAAACAAAAAGATATAGCTCTCATCCTTGTCATCAGTATCGTCAGCGGCATATTTTCGCTGATAATCGGCCACTTCATATTCGCAGCTCCCAAGGACCGCCAGCAAAAAGTAGAAGTTGTCAGCGCGATCACGACGGATTTCGCGATACCAGACACGAAATATTTTAATAACGATTCTATCAACCCGACGCAGTTGATCCGCATTGGTGAAAGTACCAACAGCGCACCATTCAAAACCGGCACCCAATAAGCAGAAAGGACTGTAGCGTATGAACGTCCTGTCTGCGGCCAATCAAAAACAGGTAGAAGATAGTCTTGTATCAAGCAAACTGTTGACTGCCGAAGCCTTGGCCGATCTGAAGGTGCAAGCCGATGCTCAGCATGTGCCGCTACTGAGCTTTTTGGTGCAGAAAAAAAACGTCAGCAACGAAGCGCTGACAAAGATTATTGCCAATATTAACAAGGTGCCATACGTAAATCTGAGCGATACAAAGATTGACGCCAAGATTCTGGCGCTGCTACCGCAGGACATCGCTGAGCGCTATATGGCGGTACCGCTTGGTGAAATGCAGAACCGTATGGTTATCGCTATGCTTGACGCTGACAATGTGCAGGCTGTCGACTTCCTGAGCAATAAAATTGGCCGACCGCTCAAAGTCTACGCCGCCTCCGAAGAGGGCATTCGCCAGGTGCTGCATCAATACGTCTCGAACATATCCAACGATATGGCAGGTGCCATCAGTGGCTTAGAGAGTTCAGTGGCTATGACATCCGCCGAAACTGCGCAGCAAGTCGCTGACAACGGTGGCTCGGCTGAGAAGAACATCCGGACGCTGGTGCAGGATTCACCAATCAGTAAAGCCTTGTCATCAATCCTCGAGTTCGCCGCGGTGCACAACGCCAGCGACGTGCATATCGAGCCACTTCAGGACGCGCTCAAGATTCGTTGCCGGATCGACGGCGTGCTACGGGAAATTATGAAGCTGCCGAAGTCAACTGAGCCGCCGCTGGTGTCACGTATCAAAATCCTAGCCAATTTGAAGATTGACGAACACCGTGTGCCGCAGGACGGTGAATTCAGCATATCGGTGGCTGGTCGTGACATTGACCTTCGTATCTCGGTATCACCGGTGGTGTGGGGAGAGCAGGTGGTTATCCGTCTACTCGACAAGTCTGGCACTAGCTTGCACCTGGAAGACATGGGCTACGCCGGCCGTAGTTTGCGCATGATCCGGGAAGGTCTCAAGCAGACCAACGGCATGATCCTGACATCCGGACCAACTGGCTCCGGTAAGTCGACCTCACTGTATGCGCTGCTCCAGGAAGTCAAAGACGATAGCGTTAACATCGTTACCCTGGAAGACCCAGTGGAATACAAAATGTCCGGAATCAATCAGATCCAGGTGAACGGTGATGTTGGCCTGAGCTTTGCAGCCGGACTGCGCAGTATTCTGCGGCAGGACCCCAACATCGTCATGGTCGGGGAAATCCGTGACAAAGAAACTGCCGAACTGGCAGTGCAGGCATCGCTGACCGGGCACTTAGTGTTTAGTACGTTGCACACCAACTCCGCAGCCGGCATCCTGCCACGGTTACTCGATATGGGTATCGAGCCGTTCCTGATCGCCAGCACGGTGCATACGGTTATCGGCCAGCGGCTGGTGCGACGGATTGGTGCCGAGTCTGAAGAATATCAATCCAGCAAAGCCGAAACAGAGGCAATTCACAAGGTACTCGGCCATCTGCTGCCAGCCACAGAAGCCGACCGCGCCAAAGTATCTGCAGATATTGGATACGAAAACTTGCCACTGAAGGACGATAGCGCTTATACTTTACGCAAGGGCATCGATGGTCCTGGCCAGCCGAATGGGTATAAGGGACGTATGGGCATCTACGAGGTGTTCAGCGTCACCGATCAGATTCAGGATTTGATCCTCAAACGGTCGACCAGTTCTGAGATTCAGAAAGTGGCCCAAACGCAGGGAATGGTCACCATGCGCGAAGACGGCTATCTGAAAGCACTCGCCGGAAAAACAACTATCAACGAAGTTAACCGCGTCGCGGCAACTGATATAGCATAAGCTCACCAGGAGATATAGATATGGCAGAAACAGTACGGATCGAAATATTACTCGAAGAAGTTATCAAACGAAAAGCTTCCGACCTTCACTTGCAGGTTGGGCTGCCACCGATGATTCGGGTGGACGGCGCTTTGGCGCAGGTGTCTGGCATGAGCCCGCTCAACGACGAAACCATTGAGACACTGATCTTCTCAATTCTCGATGAGGACCAGAAACAAATCCTGCTCAAAGACAAGGAATTCGACTTCAGCTTCGCCTTTGGTGATCTCGGTAGGTTCCGCGTCAACGCCTTCCACGAACGAGGCAATTTGGCTGCGGCGCTTCGTCTTATCACCAACGACATCCTGACCATCGAGCAGCTCGGCTTGCCGCCGATCGTCAATAAGTTTGCCGATTATCCGCGCGGACTTGTCCTGGTGACTGGCCCAACCGGCTCCGGTAAGTCGACGACACTGGCAGCCATGATCCACAAGATCAATAGCGAACGCGCCACCCACATCATCACCATCGAAGATCCAATCGAGTATACCCACCGTTCAATCAAGTCGGTTATCGTGCAGCGCGAAGTTCACTACGACACATATTCCTTCTCGGCTGCACTACGAAGCGCGCTGCGTGAAGACCCGGATGTCGTGCTGGTCGGAGAAATGCGCGATCTGGAAACCATCGCCTCCGCCATTACTATTGCCGAGACAGGCCACTTAGTATTTGCAACCCTGCACACCAATAGCGCTGCTCAGAGTATCGACCGTATGATCGACGTCTTCCCACCGCACCAACAGCCACAGATCCGCTCACAGCTGTCGAACATCCTAACGGCCATCGTTTCGCAGCGCCTGGTGCCGACGATCGGTGGCGGCCGAGTCGCAGCAGCCGAAATCATGGTTGCGACGCCAGCTGTCCGTAATATTATCCGTGAAGGCAAAACGCATCAGCTCGATGCTGTCATCCAGACCGGTGCCGAATTCGGTATGCAGTCCATGGATAAAACACTGGTCAATCTGATCCACGCTGGCACTATCACCTATGATGAGGCCCGCCTGGTAGCTGTCGATATCGATGAGCTGGATCGGTTAATGAGGAGTTAATGAGATGACGGTAAAGACATGTTAAATTATCAATACGTTGCCCGTAATCCTTCGACCGGACAAAAGGTATCGTCCGATGTCGAAGCCGACAGTGAAGCGGCCGCAATCCGGCTGATCCGGTCGGAAGGTTTAGTTCCTGTCGACATCAAGCTCGGCAAATCTGCTACAACTACGAACCGGTTCGCCCGTGTATCCGCTAAGGACCGGGTGCTATTTTCGCGCCAGCTATCAACACTGATTAATGCCGGCTTGCCGCTCGTTCAAAGTCTGCGCAATGTCAATCTGCAAACAACCAATAAGCAGCTTCGGGCAGTGTCGGGCAAAGTTATAGCCGATGTCGAAGCCGGCACGACGTTATCGACGGCGATGTCCCGTCACCCGAAAGTATTCAACAAAGTCTACATCAGCATGGTTGCTGCCGGTGAGGTGTCCGGTACGCTTGATATGTCGCTGGTGCGGCTGGCCGATCAGCAGGAGAAGGACGCTGACATCGTCAGTAAAGTCCGCGGTGCCATGATTTATCCGTTGATCGTCTTGGTCGTTATGGCGATCGTGATGGGCTTCATGCTGGTTAAGGTGCTGCCGCAGGTGCAAGTGCTCTACGACGGCTTTCCAGGCGCCGAACTGCCACTTGTCACGAAGATACTGTTGGCGCTGTCAGCGCTTCTCAGTAAATTCTGGTGGATAGTACTCATCGTCGCTGTGGTGCTGTCGGCTGTGCTGGGTAAGTGGGCCAATACTGGTCCTGGCCGGGAAGTCTTCGACAAGCTGAAGATGCGTTCGCCGCTCATAAAGGGACTGTTCATGAAAATGTACATGGCGCGGTTCTCGCGGACGGGTTCAACGCTGGTATCCAGCGGTGTGCCGCTGCTGCAGATGCTGGACATCACCGGCGACGCCGTCAACAATATCCACGTCAAGCGTTCGATCGATAAAGCAGTCGAAAAGGTCAAGGGCGGTAAGTCGCTGGCTGACTCAATAGATGGTGATCCGAGCTTTTTGCCGCTGCTTCCGAACATGCTGCGTATCGGCGAGCAGTCGGGTTCGATCGAGCAAATGCTTGTCAAAACGGCCGATTACTATGAAAAGGAAGTCGACAACGAGATCAAAAACGTCCAGACCATCATCGAACCAGTCCTCATGGTGGTGCTCGGTATCGTAGCCTTCATCATCGTGGCTGCCGTGCTGCTACCGGTGTATGGATTGGCTGGCAAGTCGTTTACTGTATAGACGCATCGATGGCGGTGGATAACATAGCACTGCCTATCATGGCCTCATCACCGGTCGGTTCGTAAAACGCTTGCGTTTTAATCAACAATTATGTACTATTTTAAGCATAAGCTAATAACACAACGCAAAGGGGGCATTTGCAATGTCAAAATTCAACATTAAAGATAAAAAAGGTTTCACGATCATCGAAGTTTTGATCGTCCTAGCTATTGCTGGTCTTATCCTGCTTATCGTATTCCTAGCCGTGCCGTCTTTACAGCGTAATTCACGTAACACTGCCCGTAAAACTGATGTTTCGAACATCCTCGGTGCAATGTCAGAGTATACGAACAACAATGGTGGTCAGTATCCTGCTAGCTGTGGTGCCGGTGCTTGTACTACAACGCCTTGGTTAACGAATGCTAAACTTGGTACGATTGACGGCACAAGAGTAGCGTTTAGTCTTCAAACCGGTCCAGCTGTACCGGCAAGCCCAGCTGGCCTTGACTCGGTCGTTTTGGCTAACTACGCAAAATGCTCTACAGCTTCTGCAGCAACCGCTACTAATGCCAGCAAACGAAGCTTAGTCGCGCTATACTATGTAGAAACAGGTGGCGCCAATCAGTTACAGTGTGTTGAGTCCGGTTCATAATATTACCAACATACTCATTAAAACAGGCTCTTCCGGGAGCCTGTTTTAATGTACTCACATAAAATGCTACTATATCCGTAATGGTTATAGTTATATTACTCCTGCTCGGCATCTGCTTCGGGAGCTTCGTCAATGCCTTTGTCTGGCGGTTCCACGAGCAAGCCGAAATTGCTGAGCAAAAGCAGCAGGGAATTGTTAGTAAAGCCGTCCAGGCAGTCGCGGGCAAACTCCGCGGCAAACGGCAGCTGACTGCAGACGAATTGTCGATCACCAAGGGACGTAGCATGTGCGTGCACTGCTACCATGAGCTGGCAGCCAAGGATCTGATCCCTGTTTTTAGCTATTTATGGCTGCGTGGCCGCTGTCGCTATTGCGGCCAGCCAATTCAGGATACGCCGTTGCCGGAGCTGGTCACGCCACTGCTGTTCGTCGTGTCATATCTGTTCTGGCCGATGCCGCTGAGCGGAGCAGGGTTATTCGTATTCTGTCTGTGGCTCGTGTTCCTGGTCGGGTTTGTGGCGCTTAGTCTGTATGACTTACGCTGGTACGAGCTGCCACACCGCATTGTATTGCCGCTGATTGGGCTAGCCTTGTTGCAAACGGTTGTCGTATCGACTATCTACGGCGGCGGCCTGCAGACATTGGGCAACGCCGTTGCCGGTGCGCTGATTGGGGGAGGCCTATTCTATTTACTATACACATTTTCGCCCAAAATCGAGCTAGATGACGGCACGCGTATCAGCAAATGGATAGGTGGCGGCGACATTACGCTTGGGACGCTGCTGGGGCTTCTGGTCGGCGGACCAGGCAATGCCTTGCTGCTGATATTTACCGCTTCACTGATCGGAACGATTATCGCAGTTCCGCTGCTGGCAGTCGGCCGAGCCGACCGGGGCAGTCACTTACCGTTTGGGCCGTTCCTGATGGCTGGAGCAATTATTGTCATGCTGTGGGGCGCCCGATTGATCGATTGGTACACGAACCAACTCGCGTTGTAGCCGCGGCTTAACGCACAAAAATGCTAAGCTATTTTGCTATTTTCTGGACAAAATGTTTATCATGCTTATGGTATACTTATAGACATGAAGCGTAGTCTTTTCTATCGATCGCTCTCCGGGGGAATGAGCCGGCACTATAAGCGCGTGTCTGCCGGCGAGGACGCTGGATTTACGATTGTCGAAACTATGATTGTTTTGCTCGTCACCAGCGCACTTTTCGCGAGTGCCGCTGCATTGATCAATGGCAGGCAGAACGCAACGTACTTTAGCCAGTCCATCCGCGATGTACAAACACAGATGCAACGCGTCATAAGCGACGTCGGCAGCGGCTATTATCCAAATGATGGATCGATCAAATGTGAGACAGGCGGCCCCGGCGGCGGCGTAAGCTTGACATCTGGAGTCGCCGAACAGGGAACCAATAAAGGCTGCATATTCCTCGGTAAAATCATGCAGTTTGGCGTAACGCCCTCCACTGATCCAGAGGTATTCAATGAATACACAGTAGTCGGACTAAGCGGTGCCGGCAGTGTGGCCGGGAGGAATTTAGCCGAAGCGAAAGCCCGGGTTGTGGCACGGGCCGCAGGTGAGCCGGCTAGTGTACCAAACGACTCATTTGAGCAGCGCAAGCTACTCTATGGCCTGACAGTATCGAAGATGTATTACGACGGTGTCGCTACGAACAATATTCGTGCTTTCGGTTTTAGTTCACGACTGAACAGTCTGGCTGATGATGATCCGTCGCAGCAGTTAGACCTTGTGGCCATTCCATCTAATCCTGCTCCCGTTGATACTGCAAATGGGGTCAGACAGATAAATGGCAGCCTTATAAATGCTGCCGGCTTCCCGGCAGCCGTCGTCAATCCGTCCAAAGGCATTCAAATCTGCTTCAATAGTGGTTCCACAGACCAGTCCGGATTGATAACGCTCGGCGGATCAAACCGACAGGGCAGCGTACAGCTAAAAATTTATGAGGGGCGGAACTGCGTATAATGAACAGGTTGTCTTCGCATCAATCTACACGCACCAGGCAGGCTGGCTTCACGATCATTGAACTGCTGATCGCCACCAGCGTGTTCTCGGTAATGCTGATCGTTATTACAGCGGCTGTACTGCAGTTCAGCCGCCAGTATTACAAAGGCGTCATATCAAGCTCGACGCAGGCGACGACGCGGGCGCTGATCGATGAGGTCAATCGTTCGCTGCAATTCAATGGCAGCAGCTTCAGTAAATTTGGCACAAACGACGGGTACTGCATTGGCGCAAAGCGCTACAGCTACAAATTGAATCAACAAGTGATTGACGACGGCCCGAATGCAGCGGCTCACCAGAGCTACCATGCGTTGGTGACGGATACGTTTTCCGGCTGTAATACTGGAACACCACCATTGTCTCTAGCGGCGGCAAATTTCCCAGGAACAGTTGAAAACCCGCGCGAACTGCTCGGTGAGCGTATGAGGCTGCTCAAGTTTGACATCGTCGAGGTCAATGATATGTATACTGTTACTGTCCGTGTTGCCTATGGTGACGACGATCTGCTCTGTAGTCCATCGACAACAGGTGACTGCACTAACCCCAATTCATTAGCTGGCGTGAACAACAATATGTCTGATCTTACCTGCCGCTCAACGATCGGTTCACAATTTTGTGCAGTATCAGAGTTAACAACAACCACAAGGAAACGAGTAAACTAATGGCAAACCAAGCACTTCGACGTAGTAAATCCACAAACCAGGCCGGTATGGTATCCATTCTAGTTACTGTAATTATGATGTTCGTCATCAGCCTGATTGTCCTAGGATTTGCCCAGGTATCTCGCCGCGAGCAGCGCCAGTCGCTCGACCGCCAGCTCAGTTCGCAGGCCTTCTTCGCGGCCGAAAGCGGTGTCAATGATGCCCGCCAAAAAATTAATGATGACCTTGCAAATGGTCTCGGCGTCACTGAAAAGGAAAACTGCGAAATGGGCGAGGGGTATACTGCTGTTCCAGAAATTGACACCGCCGTATCCTACACCTGCCTGCTGGTCACCAGCAAGCTCAAAAATTTATTCGTCAGCCCGCTGACGGCCAGTGGCCGCTCGGTAGTATTGCCAATAAACCCTGACAGTGGACGCATCGATACGATGCGTATCAAGTGGTCGGCTCTGAACGAGCCGAGTTCTGCTGAGATAGCTCAGTGCCCTAATGATGCAAATGATGGTTTCCCGCAAAGCTCAGCCTGGGTTTGTCCCTACGGCGTTCTGCGAATGGATATCGTGCCGACTGATAGTCTGAGCCGAGCGGACACGACTAATCGACAGAAAACGATATTTCTATATCCCGTAAAGAATGGGGGTATACCGAGTCATAATTACGCCGATGCCGGTATCGACGGCACCGTCCGCGCTATATATTGCCAGCCTAGTGCAAAGATCTGCGAAGTTGATATCGCCAATATGGCCGGTTTTGATAATTACGCCTTGCGACTGAGTGCACTCTACGAGGATGGTTCAGTCGACGTCACGGTGAGCCGCGGCGGTACAAGTGTACTGCTCAAAAACGCCCAAGTTCAAATCGATGCCACCGGCAAAGCCCAGGATGTCCTGCGCCGCATCCAGGTGCGCATACCGTTCACTTCGTCGACGAACGTACCAGAGTTCGCGTTGCAATCAGGTAGCTCGATCTGCAAGCGCTTTGAGGCTAGTCCCGCTGCATTTACTATCCCCGCTGGCTTGACCGGCCAGGATACGCGCAACCCGATGTGTCGATAACTTTGATATATTTGTAGATTAGACTTTCGTTCATTGCCTAAGACTATTTGTGACGGGAGTGCATAAACGCGCGGATGGACGTAAGTAAGGTATGAGCCGATTAATCGGCGTGCGTGCCGTGAAACTTCTCGTGAATTTTCTTGAGATGCGGATCGGTAACGTGGGTGTATATTTGGGTCGTCGCGATATTGCTGTGCCCGAGCATGGCCTGTACGCTGCGTAGATCAGCGCCGTTCATGAGTAGATCAGTCGCAAACGAATGCCGCAGCGTATGCGGGCTGACATGCTTGGTGATACCGGCCAGCAGGGCATAGTGAGCGACCAGCCGCTGCACGCTCCGAGCTGTTAGCCGATGATAGTTTCCAGATAAATCAACCGTTTTGCGGCCGCCGTAGCGGACGAACAGCGGATTGGTGCTGTCTGTCCGTTTGTCGATGTAGGCCTGCAGCCACTCGGCCGCTGCGTCGCTGATGAATATCGGCCGGTCCTTTTGGCCCTTACCGCGTACCATGAACTCCCGGCGCTTGAGATTGATGTGAGATTTATCCAGCCCTACCAGCTCAGATACGCGCAGTCCGCTGCTGAACAGCAGCTCCAGTATCGCCCGGTCGCGCAGTCCAGCTTCGGTTCGTATGTCGGGCTGGTCGAATATCCGCTCCAACTCTTCCGGATTTAGGAACGTCACTTGTTTGCGGACAGTTTTGGCCAACTCAATTTTGTCGGCAGGCAGCGCAGGGATGTCTCGTTTGGCACAGAACTTTAGAAAGCTACGCAGGGCTATTAGATGGTAGTTTTGAGTGCTCTTTTGCAGCTCGTCAGACACATTGGTGCCCAGCCGGTTGAGCCACAGCCGCCACTTGCGGATCAGCTCCGGGTCGATATCGCTGATCTGGATATCACCAGCAAAATCGCTGAGCCGGCTCAAATAATGATCGTAGTTGGCGATCGTCTTTTGTGATCGGCCTTGCTCGACTTCGAGATATTCCAGGAAATCTACGATTGCTTTGTTATATTTCATCTTGCTTAAGTATAGCGCAGGCTGTCGACGTAATGACAGCAGCTTATCTCGTGCCCCTCCATAGAATCATAAGCTCGACAGCGGTGGAAATCTCACACGTATTCTGTTAAAATCAGTAAAACTAATCAGGAACCTCACCCCGTATGGAAAAAACACTTATAGTCTTCAAACCAGATGCCGTCCAGCGTGGCATCGTCGGCGAAATCATCACTCGCTTCGAACGCGTCGGCCTCAAAATCGTCGGTACCAAGATGTTGCAGCCTGACTACGACCACTACCACAAGCATTACGAAGGCATTGGCACTCTCAAGACACGCAAAGGCGACCAGATCTTTGAATATCAGCTCAAGACCATGCTGGAAGGCCCAGTAATCGCCATGGTCCTTGAGGGCGTCGACGCCGTCGAAACCGTCCGCAAAATGGTCGGTGCTACCGAACCCAAGTCAGCCGTCCCCGGTACCATCCGCGGCGACTATGCCCACGTCAGTTACAGCGCCGCCGATGCCAGCGGCCGCAGTGTCAACAATGTCATTCACGCTTCAGCCGATCCCGCAGAAGCCGAGCAGGAGATTGCCCACTGGTTCAGCGACGTTGAAATGTACGACTACCAGGCAGTCCACGAGAAGTTCACGCAGCCTAAGTCATAATCGCCACCAAATATCGCCGAAGTGGGATAATTTATAGTCGCCTCCACATTGCCCGGTTATAGTAATGGGTACTATTCGGACGCGGGTAGTCACAGTCAATATAAGTCGTTGAGACAAGTAAAAGACGGAGGACAACACTATGGCAACAGGCAATCAAGGACTCGGTTCTGACAACATGAGCCAAACAGACAAAGATAAGATCCACTCAATGGGCGGCAAGGCGAGTGGCGGCAATAACTCACGCAGCGCCAGCACCGGCAGCAGCAATGTCACCAAGAACAGCTCCGGCGGTGGCGGCATCGACAAAGACGCCCAAAAGCGTGGCGGCCAGAACAGTCGGCGCAGCTAGCCAGCATTATATAGAATACAAATTCGCTCCCGAACAGGGGGCGAATTTTTTGTTGTCTAGTATAATACGGTCGTAGCAACCATCCAGCCCCCGTAGTTCAATGGATAAAACAACTCCGTCCTAAGGAGAAGCTAGCGGTTCGAGTCCGTTCGGGGGCACCAGATTAATGTTTAGGTGGCTCGTCGATACTACCCGCATAACAGCTGTGGTACTATCAGATTATGAATAAAAAGCATAACCACATTAAACTGAACCGTTATACGATTGGAACTCTTGTTATTTTGACCGTTTTGGTGGCATCATCCGCCGGAGTAATGATAAAGAATAATCGGGCCCAAGCTTCTCCTGCCGTCAATCAAGCGGTGCCTAGAAATGTTCAGTCGCAGTTTACCTTCAATGGGGCAGCAGATTGGCGACAAGGTCCAACACGGCTGAAAGACATGGCATTATTCCATGATATTCAAGATAGTTGTTTTACCTCAATGCAACGTAAGACAGGTAGTGTTGCTGCCGACAAAACTGAGCACGATAAAACTAATGCTGACCTCATACGTGACGGACGCGCAGTTACACCGGGTAATGCTGTATCTGTGACGCTGCAGACAAACGACGGTCTAAAATCATACCAATTACAGCAATTCATGATTACCACACCTCCTGGCGGAGAAAAACTCCTCGGCGGCATGGAATACGGCTACCTGCCACTGTCAGAAAATGATTACATACTCATTGAAGGACACTGCGAGACGTACGAGCAGCTAGCAGCCACCATCCCAGCATTGCAGGCAATCACATTTGATGCTTCTCAAGGCGCGGCTAGTAATTAGTTGCTGGCTGGCAAATGTGTATACAGCCAGACTAGCTCCGCAATCTCATTTAATTAGTGCCTGTTTAGCATAAGCTCGGCGAGTTGTAGTTCGTTTGCAGTCACGCCGCCCCGCGAGCGGTATTATTGACTTTCCGGTATAACTTTTGTTATACTATGTACATGAAAACTGCAATTTCAATTCCAGATAGTTTATTTCAATCAGCTGAGCAGCTGGCGTCCCGATTGGGAAAGTCCCGAAGTGAGCTGTACGCCAATGCCATTACCGATTATGTGGCCCGGCATTATGATAAAAAGGTAACTGAAAAATTAAACACCGTGTATGGCCAAGACGATACCATAATTGACCCGGTGCTTTCCAAATTACAGGCAGCCTCACAACTGAAAAACAATTCATGGTAGCAAAGAACGCGGCCAGAAAACTAAAAAGGGGTGAGCTATGGTGGGCTGAACTCGGTGACCCAAGCGGCTCAGCTCCCAGCTTTAAACGCCCGGTGCTTGTTGTACAGGCTGATGCGTTTAACGCCAGCAAAATTAGCATGGTCGTCGTCATTGCCCTAACGTCCAACATGCGACTAGCCGAAGCCCCCGGTAACGTCAGTTTGCTGAAAAGCAAATCTGGGCTCACCAAAGACTCAGTTGCCAGCGTCTCGCAGATTATAACAATCGACAAAACTTCTCTACAAGAATCAATTGGCAGCATTGATAAACGCGTAATGGCTCAAATCGATGACGGACTCAGACTCGTATTGGATGTGTAGATCTATGACGCATAAGTGTTAGGTGGACAACAGCATAACTGCAAATTACAACTGATTGGTTCTTGCATGGATGCTGCTTCGTCCGCCTCACGTATACTTTCTATGACAAATTTCAGTATATTCTCAGTTTTTATCACCCCCGTTAGTGGGTAATTTTGTGAGAAATCTTACTGCTTCTGGGCATATGCTGGCATATCATCTCTTTACCAACTAATAAGGAGATACCATTATGGCAGACGACTACAATACAAGAGACCGAGACTACGACCGAGTACGGGATGCGCACACTAATTCACATGTAGCTAAACTGCTATCGACACTAGCCCTCATCGCTTCTGCTATTGCACTCGCTGTGGCACTTAGCGCCATGAACAAGGCAACCGACGCACTGAACCTCGCCAACCGAAATATGACTTCCATCCAGCAGACTCCGTAACAGATTCGCTTAATCCTTAACGACCCGCTCTTCAGGGCAGGCAGAGGTACGGCCATTTAGAGAGCCCCAAGCGGGCTCTCTTTGCTATTCATATTCCGGATGATATCTGAGATACTGTCTGTAGATACGGCTTATGGCAGAAAAATATTTCGAAGATCAATTTGACGGCGAGGAAGTCCTATTTGTTTTTCGCAAACATCCGGTTGTTATGCGCAAAGGGCTGATCATCGCCATGGCGATGTGGCTGGTCGGACCGGTCTATACGCTGGCATTAACGTACCTGCGGCCGGATAATTATCCCTCTGTCAGTTTCTTTTTCCTGAGCCTGGTCGCGAGCATCGTCCTGGGTATCGTCGTCTTTATGCCGTGGTATATCAGCTGGCATTTTAGCGTCTTTATCGTGACCGATCAGCGGCTGATACAGATTACCCAAAAGGGGTTATTCAACCGTAGCGTCGTCGATATGGGGCTGGGTCAGATACAAATGGTAAACTATCAGGTGGCTGGCCTGCAGGAAACTTTGCTGGGATTTGGTACAATAACAATGCAGACATTTGTCGGCGACCTGATAATCCATGATATTCACCATCCTGCCAAGATCCAAAAGAAGCTTTTGGAAATCCTGCGTGATAGTGGGGTAGCAGTTGATTCGTATCCAGCGCCCGGTGACGCGTCGCAGCAAGATCAAATTCCCGGGGATGCCTAAATTATATGAAGCATAAAAATTCCACATCGAAACTGAAGCTGCCGAAATTTAAACGGCCGGCTGTTCTACATGCCGTCAAACGCCGGCTGCCAGGCCGCAAAAAGTCGAGTAGCCCGCTGGAGACGCTGAGCGATCTGCCGCGTATCACCAACGAGACGATCGCCGAGCACCGCGAAGAAATCCTCGGCAGCGCTCGCAAATACATTTACCCGCTGCAGCACTCCCGCGACCGCATTCTCAAAGTGTCTGCCACGCTGCTAGTAGTAGCAGTCGTCGCTTTCTTCGCATACTGCGGACTGGCGCTGTACAAGTTCCAATCGGCCTCGACATTTGTCTACGAAGTCACCAGAGTTATTCCATTCCCCGTGGCCAAAGCCGGCAGCAGCTTTGTATCCTACGAAAATTATCTGTTTGAGCTGCGCCACCTGACACATTACTACGAAACGCAGCAAAAGGAAAACTTCGCGGACGAATCGGGTCGGCGCCATCTGACGAAGTTAAAGCAGGATTCTCTGCAAAAGGTTATTGATGATGCCTACGTTAAACAACTAGCCGCCAAGAACAACATTACCGTCACCAACGGGGAAGTCGAAGATCAGATCGCCCTCGTTAAGTCGCAGAACCGTCTTGGCAGCAACGACCAGATGCTGGCCGACGTCCTGAAGCAATTCTGGGGCTGGTCAATCGTTGATTTCAAACGTGAGCTCAAATCACAGCTGCTATATCAAAAGGTCGGCTCCGAGCTCGACACAGCGACGCATGCCCGTGCAGACAACGCACTTGCCGAACTACGCGGCGGGGCTGATTTTGCGGCTGTCGCCGCAAAGGTTTCTGACGATGCGACCACCAAGGACAAGGGCGGCGCCTATCCGGCAGCAATCGGCAAAACCAGCCGCGACGTGCCACCGCAAATTGTTGATGCGCTATTCCGTCTCAAGCCCGGAGAAACCTCAGACGTCATAGAAACCGGGTACAACCTTGAAATCCTGAAGAGTATCTCAGTCGCCGGCGATAAAGTGCAGGCTGCCCATATATCCTTCAAACTGCAGGATATATCTACCCATCTCAAACCACTCAAAGAGCAGGCCAAGCCTACCCGGTTCATAAAAGTCTAGCCCGCACTCCTAATGTTGACGCCAACAGTTGCTTTTTGTGCCATAGCTTGGTATGATTACCCCTGTTGTTTACCGTACATGCGCCGCATGTGCTCTCAGCAATACCGATAACCCAGATGCGCTCGTAGTGAAGTGGTTATCACGCCTCCCTGTCACGGAGGAGATCGCCGGTTCAAGTCCGGTCGAGCGCGCCAATTAAAAAACTCCAGCCATCGGTTGGAGTTTTTTAATTGCATGTCCCACTACGGACTCGAACCGGCGATCTCAGCGAACGAAGTGAGCAAAGAGATCGCTGGTTCGTCGGCAAGCTTCACGCACAGGTGCTTCATCGAGCATGAGGCGCAGGCGTGCGCTAATCCGGTCAATCCCATCAAATAAGTATATTAAAAAAGCTTTTTAGAGCTTTTCGTATTTTTTTCAAGTACGTTTTTCAAACACCAATCTCTCTGTCGAGCGTGTATTTACAAAAACACGTCCTACAGGTAAAATAAAAGGTATGAAAATCTTCCTGTCCTATAGAGATTACTTGCGCAATTTTGAGTCATTTCTGCATGGCTTTGATCCGAGTGAGCCAGATAAACTTGAAATAACAACTCATGATACATGGGTTAACGTTCATCCAGTTGTACTCACTATGATTGCCGCTTTAAGTCAAACGGTAAAGGTTGATCGCATCACAATCGATGATGTTACTGCTACATCGGGACATTACTTGGCTCGTATGGGCTTGTTTGAAGTTATGGGAAAGCCGTCCCCGTATTCAATTGAAGAGCATGAACCGGCAGGTCGTTTCATTCCTATCACACAGATTCGTACGCAGGACGAGCAATCAAAATTCATAACGGAGATGATACCGTTACTACACTTGGAGCCCCAGCAAGCTGACGCAATTAAGTATATGGTCGGAGAGCTCGTGCGCAATGTGCTAGAGCACTCCGGTGCTAAGGCCGGGGCATTCGTAGCAGCGCAGTATTACCCGGCGGCGAATATGGTAAGGCTGGGTATTTGCGATGCGGGTGTAGGCGTCTGGCGAACTATTCACGAGAACTGGCCCGCAAAGACAGACATTGATGCGATTAAGCTGGCACTGGCTCCGGGTATCACGGGCACTACTAAACGCGAAGGTGGAACAGATAATAACGCAGGCGCAGGCCTGTTTTTCGTAAAATCGATGGCGATGGTTGCACGTGACTATTTTATAATCTATAGCGGTACAGGGCTTTACAAGCTAACGAAACGTGATAAGCGGAGAAAGGGTCTGCCTCGTCTGCGAGCGAATCCGGAACAAGACGCTCATGCGGAGACTAATCAGGCACCAAAGTTTCCAGGAACTGTAGTTGGTATCGATATATCACTAGATCAAACCAAAGAGTTTACTTCTTTGCTATCAGTTATTCGCAGTGCGTATACCGAAGCAGTAAAAGAACGTAAGAAACTTCGATATAAAAAGCCTAAGTTTATATAAGCAAGGAAAGTACAATGAAGACCATAGTTATTAAAGATGCAGCCGGGACGTTCGCCGAGAACAAGGACGTGGCACGTAAACTTCGCGTAGAGATTATAATGCCTGCCCTGGAACAGAATGAGGAAGTGATCATAGATTTCGAGGGTGTAACTGGTGCTACTCAATCATTTGTGCACGCCCTCATCAGCGATGCAATTCGTAAATATGGCAACGAAGCGTTGGAGAAGATATCGTATAAAGATTGTAGTCCGGTAGTACGGGAAATTGTCATTACAGTAACTGAGTATATGCAAGAAAGCTAATGATTTGTAAAAGAGTCGCACCCGTACCTATCTTCATAACAACTGACGTTGTAGGTAGCTAGTCCTTGAGCTGGCTCTTGAACATTCGGACGTATCTGTCTTGCTGGGTGATCAGCTCTGCATGCGTGCCACTCTCGACTAGTTTACCGTCTTCGAGCATGAATATAGCGTCGGCTTTTTGAACAGTTGATAGGCGGTGACTAATAGTGATTACCATACGCTGTTTATCGGCAAACAAGTGTTTGAAAATACGTGTTTCAGCGAGGGCGTCGATGGCTGAGGTTGGCTCGTCAAGAATGACAATGGGCGCGGCGCGGTAAAAATCGCGGGCTAGCGCCAGCCGCTGCCACTGGCCGCCAGATAGGTCGACACCTTTGTTGCCTTTATCGTCTTCCATCCAGTTGTTAACGTACGTATTTTCTCCCTGAGGTAGTTTGGTTACAAATTCGTCAGCCTCCGCCAGTTTGAGCGCTTCTCTTATACGTTCGGTAGTGTGCGGGCTGTCTACCGCGCCGAAGCGGACATTGTCGCGGGCAGTAGCAAAATTATAATGTATGAACTCTTGCTGCAGTACGCCAAGCTGTTTATGCCAGGAGGCGATGTCATATTCGTCGAGACTAATACCATCCAGTAAAATTCTACCCTTGGTCGGTATATAAAGTCCGGTCAGTAGCTTAATAAGTGTCGATTTGCCGGCGCCGTTTTCGCCGACGATGGCTACATGCTGATGAGCGGAAATTGTAAACGATAAATTATCGATAGCCGGAGCCTTACTGCCAGGATAAGAAAACGTTACATGTTCAAAAATGATCTGCTGTGGGGGAGTAGTCAGTACTTTGCCGCCTACTTTGCGCGTCGGTAGCTGCATAAACTGCTCGTAGTCGAACAAGTTGGCAATGTCCTCGTCAATCTGTCCCAGGGTGGAAATAAACGACGAAGCGTTCTGCATGGCGCGCGACACGACCTGCTGAACATAAATGAACTGTCCGACCGGTTGATTGCGGCCGATAATCTGCAAACTTATCCATATCAGTGCACCGAGTTCAACTATGGCTTCGAGGGCATCGGTGGCAATCCGGATCGGCATGAAGGTCTTTTCAAACTCAATCCGACCCTTCTCGTCTGTGTCACGTAACTTGCGACGGTGGCGCAGCATGAAATCAACCATACCGTATAAACGGAGTTCAGAGATGTATCGCGGCTGGTTGAGGTGCCATTCCAGTAAATTCTGGGCACGGCGGACTTCGACGTTTTCGTTCCAATGGGCGATTTGCTTACGGGACAACCTGAATTGCAAATATATGCCCGGCGCAATGGCCAGGATCACTGCCAAGGCGAGCCATGGCTCTAACAGTGCCAGTGCGATAGTCGCAGCCGCAACCCCGATCAGTTGTGATATCAGTGAAGCTAGACGGTCAAATATCCAGGAAAAGAACTGTGAGAATTTCAGCGCCCGGTCGTATAAGTCGGCAGTATCCTTGTCGTCATAGCGCCAGAATTCCAGCGCCAGGAAATGGGCATACATCCGGTCGCTGACTGCCGCTTCGACTACATAGCGCATCTTTGATTGGATATAGCTGTCCAGGCTTCTCCAAACGGTCATCAGCAGACCGAGCAGGGCAGTAATTACAATGAAGATTATAGCTTGCCTGCCGGCGTCACTGTTACCGGCATACGCATCCACTAATGCGGTCGTCGTTCGTGCCGCAAAGTAGGTGGTCAATATTGGCAGGACGGCATCTATGAACGCGCCAGCTAACTTGAACAGTACGGGCCCGGGAGCTATTTTGAAGCTGAGGCGTGCTACACCGCCAATTGCTTTTGCTTGTTCTTTGGTAGTCAACTTCTTCGGTTCGCTCATTGGAGGTCTCGAATTATAGTATAACAATAAAGAGAATAGACGGGTTTGTAGCGCGCATCGAGAAAGCCCGCAGCCGTGCGATTAATCCGGTCGAGCCACGCCAATCTAAAAACCCCACTTTGTCTGGGGTTTTTAGATTACATATACGCGGCAGGGAATGCAGCATAATGCTTACTACCACCGATGAGCAACATCGATGACGATGCGGTTGTCCAGGCTGAATACTCTGAATGGTAGTTTGGAGCGCACGCCGAGCCCAATCGTGGTTTGACCTTCGAACGAGCCCGCATATTTGGCGTCCTTAAATGTCGTGTAGCCAGTTAGATTCACACCCGGTAACGTTCTGTTGATTCGACCTGCATAAGTCGGCGAACCGCCAGAAGTGTAGGCCGGTGATTTGGCGATAATACTGAGCTTCGCGCCGCCAGCCAGTGATATCAGCTGTCCGGACCCATCAGCGCGCACGTTTGATACGTACCGCACATTGTAGCCTGATTTGTTTGCCGCCGATACACTGATGACCATGCGATCAAAACAAGCGTGCCGGCCGGTTTTAATATTTTTGAGTACTTCGCCCGCGCCTTTGTCGGCGACTGATTTTGGCTGACTGCCCCATGCAATACCGCAATAGGGTGCCGCCGATGCGCTTGAGCTAAACACTAGACCCGCTGTCAGTACAACTCCCAGTAATAAGCTTACGTAATATTTTTTCATGCGTGATCCTCCTTAGTACTTACGCTATACCACACAAATTGTGCTTATGCAATGGATTATTTAACACATACAGTGGTCGATGCCTACGTCTGTCGTGCATGGTAATCCTAAAGCCACTCGCACGAACTTCGTAAGTAGATCGGCCGACGGGGCAAATCTATCATATTCATTGCATAACGCTTCTGGCAGTCTTGACACATGACTGCCAGTTTTGCTATACTAAATATAGTAAATCACATCTCTTCAGTCGCCCGCATACATACTGCATCTGGCTCATAACCGCGGGAATCCGAGTGGTACGTCACGTCTAACAGACCTTACCGGGAAGGGGTAAGGCACGATATAACAGGGAAGCTCCACTCTCAAAGAGGCCCAAACAGGAGCAAGAATAATATATAACTATTATATATAACTATTATAAAGCTAGCACCGCCAATACACACTATGCGGGCGCTATATAGATACGAGGAACAAGCATATGCACGTAAAGACAACTAACTCTCAGCAAATTTGGCAATCGCCAGACGGCAAGCGGACAATTTGGGAAGTAACCCTACGCGCAGCCGACGGCAGCGACTATAAGCTCAAGACGTACAGCCGTGACGTGGCCAAACTCGGTTTCGGTGGCGAGGTTCGCAGCTACCTGAACCCGCGCGGTGACCGCTTTGTGCGACAGGTAGCCGATGTCTCCAAGGCTAAGCCGAGCTACCAGCGCGATGATAATGCCATCCGAGCCCAGTGGGCAATCGGGCAGGCTATCAACCTGGCCTCTGTCAAGATGGACCGTGAGGCAATTACGCTGCCGGTTATCGAGCAGTACGCCCGCGAGCTCTATGAGACAGTCAGCCGCGTCAAAGGCGAGCCGATTAGCTCTGCCGACAAGGCTGAGGCTGAGAACTACATCAAGGGACTAACGCAGATAGCCGGGACATTCTAGCCCTGCTACTCGGCTTGTCCGAACGCTATAAAAGCCAGGGAGACCTGGCTTTTTTGCTACTAACTCGATTTGGTTGGGTATATACTGAATATACAATTCAAGTAGTAATAGATTGGAGAAACAATGCAGACCCGGTTAAATCCTTACCTGAGTTTTCAAGGCAATGCCGAAGAAGTCGTTGCATTTTATCAAGAAATTTTCGGTGGTAACCTAACGAAATCTACGTTTGCCGAGGGCGGCATGCCGCATGATCCGGCTGAAGCTAATTGGATTATGCACGCCATGCTTGAAACTGAAAACGGCATGGTGCTGATGGCATCCGACACGCCGACGAGTATGGAGTTTAAGCCGGGCAGTAACGGAGCAATATCGCTCAGTGGTGATAATGAGCCAGAGTTACGCGGCTATTACGAAAAGTTGTCCGCTGGCGGTACCGCCACGCTGCCACTGAGTGCCGCGCCGTGGGGTGATGCATTTGGCATGTGTACTGACAAGTACGGTATAAACTGGATGGTCAATATATCAGGCGTGTCAGATTCGGCACAGGAGTAAGAATTATTTGAAATTGTGCAAACTGGCGTGAATATTGCTGGCGGCGCTCGTCCCCATAGCGCAAGCGACGACTACTAACTCTTCGCGTGGGGTGATATCACCGGCTGCATAGACACCGGCGACGCTCGTTTCCTGCTTGTCGTTGATTACAACGGCGTCGTCGGCAATATTGCAGCCCAGTTGCTCAAGTAACTCCAGACGAGGGCAGTGTTTGATATTGTAAAAGATCGCCTCTGCCGGTATCGATCCTCCATCGGCCAAGGCGAGCGAGCGGATTTTGCTGGTGGTGTCTGGTTTTGGCTGCAGACCGACGATCTTGGTGTCAATGACAGGAATGTTACAGCCCTGTAAGATCTGTCTGGCCTCGTTGTCGATCTCATTGGCGTGCCCATGCGTCAGTACTAGTATGTCTGAAGTATAGGTTAGGAATTCCTGGGCGTATCCGGCAATGTGTGCGCCCCAGCCGATGATAGCAACACGGCGACCGCTGTATTCGTGGCCGTCGCAGGCGGGGCACTGCCAGGCTGTGACACCAGCAAAGGCGGCAAAGTTGGGAATATCAGGTGCGACGTCTGACACGCCTGTAGCCACAAGCACGCGTTTGGCTAAATATTGTTTTTCCTCTGTCTGACACGCAAAGTATAGCTTTCGTTTCCGAATTTGCGTTACCGTACCATGCGCAAACCCCGCTCCGTAGCTTGCGGCTTCCTGCAGTATCTTTTTATGTAAATCCATGGGATTTTCGCCGTCATAACCCGGATAACCATGGATGACATGCGCTGCAGCGTTGCGCGGCTGGCCTGAAGATATCACGACCACCGACCGGTGGAACCTGCCAAGCCAAATCGCAGCGCTCAACCCGGCGTAACCACCACCGACTATTATGACATCATATATTTTTGAGGTTTTCATGCCAGCGCTATTATACTCATATGACCAAGCCTGAAATTTAAGAATTTTCACATTCAAAGAAATATAGTAAAAATACAGACGCTAGGTAACAATTTCAGGGTCGTCTGTCTGCTATAATATTGTTTGATCTGGTCGCAACTACGACCATCAATCTGCCGTCTTAGCTCAGTTGGCTAGAGCACCGCTTTCGTAAAGCGGGGGTCAAGGGTTCGAATCCCTTAGATGGCTCCACGATATATAGACACTTGACTCTCAAAATCTCCACCTTGAGTGGCAACCTGCGGGGCAGACCCAAAATTATTTATCTATGATAAAAATTTTAGGGGCGGACAGGTTGACGAGGCTCATGGGTAGGTTTCGAGAGTCAAATATAAACGTTTTGCTATACTCATCCATGTAGATTTGCGGGTATCGTATAGTGGCTAATATGCGACCTTCCCAAGGTCGAAAGGAGAGTTCGATTCTCTCTACCCGCACCACAGTTCTATTTAATCTTTTGAGCTAGTTATTCTTAATATTGAATTAACGGGTGATCGTGCTCGACAAGCTGCAGAGCAAAGCTAGATACTTAAACGTTAGTTACTGGGTCCATTGCCCAGGTCTGCGTATCCGGCCCGTGAAGTGATACAATATGATTAACAATGGTGACGATTCCAAAAAAGTATTTTCATGACCGGCTGATCCTGTTGCTACTTAGTATTAATGTCTTTATGGCGTTTTTGGCGAGCGTGTGGGTCTTATTTAAGCTCGACAGCGGTCGTAGCGCCGGCTATATCGTGGAATACCGGTCAAGCCTGGGTATCAGCGCCCTCAAAACGGGAGATGCCGGTGAGCTGATTGCCTTTATTGGCTTTGCGCTGCTAGTGCTGGTGGTGCACTTTGTGCTGAGTGTTCGAATATACGATATTAAACGCGAAGTCTCGGTGATTGTACTGGCGCTCGGCGCGCTGCTGCTGGTTATGTCGACAATTGTCAGTAATGCGCTATTGGTATTAAGATAGGTGCGTCATGACTGACATTGAGATTCCATATAATCACGAACGCGGCTGGAAATATCGGATTTTTGAAATCATGCCTGGTGCGCTCAGCTGGTCAATGTTATTTTTGCCGCTTGTCCTGAGCCTTATCAATGTTACCGTTGCATCAGTGTTTATCTTAGCGTATTTGCTGATATTTTTTGCGCGCAGCGTCGGCGTCAATTTGCGGGCGCTCCAGGGATATCGGACAATGGAACGACACAAAAAGCTGCCATGGTCAGATATGCTTGACGAACTGGAGAGCGGTAAAGTGGCTCATGCTACTTCGAAGCGGCCGACCTGGCATCTTGATAATATTATGCGCCTGCAAGTCAAACCGGCGATTTTACCGCCATCGGACATTATTCATGTTGCAATGATCGCTACTTACAACGAAACGCGTGAAGTCGTTCAGCCGACCATCCAGTCATTGATTGATTCAGATTATGATATGAAAAAGGTCATTTTGGTGCTGGCATACGAGGAGCGCGGCGGCGAACATATCGAAAAGCAATCGAAAGAGCTCGTCGAAGAATACAAAGACGTTTTTATGCACGCCATGGCTATCAAACATCCGCACGATATACCGGGCGAAATTCGCGGCAAAGGCGGCAACATTACCTACGCCGCCCGCTTACTGCAAAAATATCTTGAAGCAGAGGACATTGATCCGCTACGCGTCGTCGTTACGACGCTTGATGCCGACAACCGGCCACACCCGAAATACCTGGCCGCGCTCAGCTACATGTACGCCATTTATCCAGACCCCGAGCATATCTCAGTTCAGCCGATATCGGTATACAACAACAATATCTGGGATGCGCCCGCACCGATGCGGGTGATTGCCACCGGCAATACATTCTTCAATATCGTGCAGTCGCTGCGCCCCCACATGTTACGCAATTTTTCAGCACACGCGCAGGGTATGAAATCGCTCATTGAAACAGATTACTGGAGTGTGCGGACAATCGTTGAAGACGGTCACCAATTCTGGCGATCGTATTTTCGCTTCGACGGTAATTACCGGGTGCTACCGCTGTATATACCGATATATCAGGATGCAGTATTGGCCGACGGCTATATCAAGACTTTAAAAGCGCAGTTTATACAGCTCCGCCGCTGGACCTACGGCGCATCCGACATCGCCTATGTTATTACTCAGGGATATTTCAAAAAGAATAATGTTCCAAAGTTTGATTTGTTTACCAAAGTCTGGCGCCTAGTCGAAGGGCATGTCACCTGGGCGGTCGGTCCGCTGATATCGCTGACTGCCGGCTTTATTCCAGCACTCGTGCATCAAGATAGTTACGCTGCCAATGAGCTGCCAATAATTGTCAGTAATATTCAGACAGTTGCGCTTATTGGGCTGAGTGCGTCATTGTTTGTATGCTTTAAGACACTGCCGCCACGGCCAGCCCGCTATAAACGGCACCGTTCATTATTTGTACTGCTGCAGTGGTTGTATCTACCCGTTACGACCATTTTCTATAATTCGTTCGCCGCGCTGTACTCTCAGACCCGTCTGATGCTTGGCAAATATTTGGATAAGTTTGACGTGACCGAAAAAGCTGTCGTTACGACGCAGGGTGAGACAATTTCACGCGATTCCAAGGAATAAGTAACTTGCCGATTTTCGTATACTAAAGACGAGTACTCGGCCATAGTACGTGGTCTGGAAGCAAACCAGCCATATCATAAAACATCTTGGTGGAAAGCCTGGTAGACGGTTGCTGCGACTTTGTCGAAACGCTGCAAGGTTTCGAACGTCATCGTGGCGATGGCAGTTGACGTCAACTCGCCGTGCTGAGTAACGCTGCCGAGTTTACCGATAATGGTCGCTGTCAGTTCAAGCGCGTCGGGTAGGGCAGTCGGCCTATGCTGTAAACTGGCGTTAACGCTGATTAGTAGCTTGTCACGCATAAACGCCTGATCCGGACTGCTGATATATTGTACGACCCAAGATTTCTCATAGCTAACCTGTTCTATGGTCGTGAACACGCTTTGGCAGGTGGTACATTTCCGGCGCCGCCATACACTGTTGGTCCGTTTCTGAGGACGGGAATTTATAACCTGCGTTTCAGCCGAACAATATGCACATACCATAGCTACATATTGTCATCAGGGAATAAAAATAGCAAGTGGATAACGGGTGGATATGCCTACAAGTTGCATGCGTGACGTCGGACTGTGTATATGACTGAAACATCATGAGACGCTGCTTAAATTGATTATAACGACCTATACAGAGCTGAAATTATCGCTAAATGCAAAAACTCCAGACATGTGTATGTCTGGAGTTTTTGTCGTGTGAGGCTAATTCTATACTATAGTATTACTATATTAGGCATCGAGGCGTTTGCGCTTGATACGGCTAATTGGTTGCGTTGCGCTCAATTCTTCGTAGAACAACTGGAAATCATCCAACGCTTGTTGTTTGCTGGTACTCACATAAAGTCCCTGTTTAACCTAATGTATCCTAACATATCGGAAACATATATGTCAATATTAGCGTACGATTGTAAAGCTTATGGTTACTCAGTTTCAAAAACACGTTACAAGCTGGGATTGCCATTTTACATCTGTTACGCTATAGTCTTAGATGTTAGTTATCACAGTAGCCTCCGTACCAAGCAAATTTGATACCAGGCGACAGTTTATCGGGTGATTAGCTCATTTGGCTAGAGCGCCGCATTGACGTTGCGGAGGTGAGAGGTTCGAATCCTCTATCGCCCACCATACAAAAAGACCCTTGCAGGAGGGTCTTTTTGTATACCAAGCTTTAAGTATGTTCATTTCCATAAAATATACTGTTCGTACTCCACGTAACCGCTCCTTGGTTGCACAGTTACGTTACGTTTTTATGCTCAAGAATGATGCAGATCGGTACGGCTGCAAAGCATATATGTACGCGAGACGGCTAGGCCGTGCGGACTTGGACAACGAACTGCGTCAACGAACCACATACTTGAACGAATATTGTTGCAGTGTGAGGAATCGTACAGAAAATGTATTCACGGGTGTTACAATAAGTTCAGTGCATAACAAATGCACACAAAATATTTGTCATAGACAATTGTGAATTTACTCAGAACATTACCAACAGAGCAGAGCACACGACTGTATATGGATTATTCCAAAATTACGTCGTAGGAGGTATATTTTGGTTTACGTTATCCACAAGTGGGTATGTACAAAAAACACCATAAATATACTAGCCGTATAGTACTAAGCTTGGTATACTACTTTGTAGGTGAGTTTTGACAGGGTGTTTTTACCCGCAGTAGTAATACTGCATTTCCTAGAGCGGTTCAGAGAAATGCGAGATCTCTGAACCGCTTTTTTGTTGTCAAAGATTTTGATTGTAATGAGAGGCAGCTTCTATAACAATGGTTGAAATGGTATTATAAGGACAAGTGCTACGTAGCTATAAATGACCATAGGTTTCATATCTGTCGCCAGACACGTACACCCAGACTCGGCGCAGATGCCTGATTATATCCGGCATAATGACAGTCAATATTGTACGACATTCCATTTTCATCACATAGAGTGGAGTCAGTCGGTCGTATGGTGAATATATGCGACACGCATACATAATCTAGAAGTGTTTTAGTATCAATCAACAGAGCAAAGGACATGCTTACTATGGCAGATCAACTGAATTCAGACGCCGATAATCTGTACGCAATGCGCCATTCTATGGCTCATATCATGGCGTCGTCCATACGGCACCTATGGCCAGACACGAAGTTTGGAGTCGGTCCCGTCGTAGAGAACGGCTTTTACTATGATGTTGACCTCGGTGGTACGACCTTGTCGGAAGCTGATTTTCCAAAGATTGAAAAGGAAATGCGCCGTATTATTGCCGAAAATCAGCAGTTTAAGCGTTCCGAAATGCCGGTTGATGATGCAATTGCGTGGGCTCAAAGCAACAAGCAACCATACAAAGAAGAGTTATTAAATGATTTGAAGCGCGCTGGAACGACAATAGCTAAAGATCTCGATATTGCTGAGCTAGGCTTAGCGACAGATCATGATTCCGTTGTTAAAAACGTTTCATTTTATGAAAATGGTGATTTTTTTGATTTATGTCGTGGTCCTCATGTCGAATCCACCGGTGTTGTTGGTGCATTCAAACTCATGAGAGTCGCCGGTGCTTACTGGCGTGGCAAAGATGACAACCCACAAATGCAGCGTATATACGGTGTGGCATTTACAACGAAAGAAGAACTTGATGGCCATATTGTAATACTCGAAGAAGCTAAAAAGCGTGATCATCGTATTCTTGGCGAAAGTTTACAGCTTTTTACCGTCAGTGAAGACGTCGGTAAAGGTCTGCCGTTGTTATTGCCACGTGGTTCCAAGGTTAAAAATCTGCTGAGCAGATACATGCGACAAATGGAGGAAGCCGAAGGCTACCAGTATGTTGACACGCCGGTCATTGCCCACGAGCGGTTATATCAAAAATCTGGCCACGCCCAGTTTTATGCTGATGACATGTTTACGATTGTTGATTCCGAAGGTCAGAAATTTTATGTCTCGCCAATGAACTGCCCGCATCATCACAAGGTGTATGAAAAACTGGTTTATAGTTACAAAGATTTGCCATTGAAACTGGCCGAACATGCCGGCCTATATCGCCATGAATTATCCGGTACGCTAACCGGACTCATTCGAGTCCGCGGACCGATCACTCAAAATGATGCTCATATATACGTCACGCAGGAACAACTCAAAGCTGAATTTTTGAGCGTTTTACAGCTGTTCAAGCAAGTATACGAAACATTCGGAATTACTGATTACTGGTACCGTCTGTCATTGCCCGATTTCCAAAAAAATAAATTTGAGGGCGACAAAGCGGCATGGGAGTCGGCCGGCAATACAATTCGCCAGGCGCTCATTGAATTCGGTGCTGAATTTGTTGAAGCCGAGGGCGAAGCTGCTTTCTATGGACCAAAAGTCGACATTCAGACCCGCAATGTTCTCGGCAAAGAGGATTCGATCGCTACGTCACAAATCGACCTACTGATTCCTGGCCGTATGGACCTGACTTACGTTGACGAAAATAGCGATGAACAGCGTCCGTTAGTTATTCACCGTGCAATTCTTGGTTCATTGGAGCGATTTTTAGGCTTTTACGTAGAAAAAACTGCTGGTTGGTTCCCGTTTTGGCTGGCTCCTGAGCAAATCCGTATCCTAACAATCAACGATTCAGTGCTGCCGTATGTTGAGCAAATTACAGCTGTCTTGTCCAATACACTCCTGATGGAGCCGCTCAAATACAATGAACTCCGCTACAGTATCGACGATCGCAACGAATCGCTCGGTAAAAAAATCCGTGAAGCGACGACTATGAAAATTCCTGTCCAGCTCATCGTCGGGCCGAAAGACGTTGAGGCTGGCGAGGTCAGCGTCAGGACGCAGCAGGGTGAACATAAGCTGGCGCTCGATAAGCTGGCAGAGTACTTGAAGGGCTTGTAGCGAGCAGTAGATGGCTAAGCCGATTATCGCTATTGATCTGGACGATGTGCTGTCGGACAGCACAGAGTCGCTTCGTCAGGTTGTAAATACGCAGTACGGTGTTAGTTTAGAGCCTGAGCATTATAGAATTCCCGGTGAATATTCACGGTACTACGAACGCGTATGGGAGATGCACGGCATCGGCAATACAGTGTCGTATGCAGACCTTGAAGGTCAGATGATATCCGACCAATCGCACATGCCAGTAAAGTTCGGCGCGGTTCGTGTTCTCAAACAGCTACAGAAACATCATGACCTGGTTGTGCTAACTGCCAGGAACCCAGATTGGGAAGTCGCCACGTCCGCGTGGCTGAACATTCATTTCCCGGGTATATTTAGACGGGTAGTGTTCGGCGGCGGACGTAAAAGCGTGATAGCAAAATCAAAGGGTGAGTGGTGTGCCGATATTGGTGCCAGTTGGCTGATAGACGACAATCCGGAGCACTGCCAAACTGCCGTAAAACACGGTATTACTCCAATTTTGTTTGGTGAATACGGCTGGCATCTACGTGTCCCTATGGAATTTCAGCGCTGCAGGAATTGGGAAGAACTGAGTGAGTATTTTGAAGAGCATTGATGCCGTACCCGGTGGCTTTCGGGAGCGGGTTGAAGCCTTGGTGCGTCAAATCCCTCGTGGCCGGGTAATGACATATGGCCAATTGGCTGCACTGGCCGGTAGTCCGATAGCAGCTCGGATTGTTGGTGGTATTGCTCATTTTGGTGACCCAGAGCTGCCATGGCAACGCGTCGTTAATAAGCAGGGCGGTCTAGCCAGCGGATACCCAGGTGGCCGGGCCGGTCACGCTGCTGCGCTTATTGATGAAGGCATTGAGCTCTCGGATGACTATTATGTCGATGTTGCAAAGCTGCTGTGGTGGCCAGAGCGGGAGGATGTATGACAGCACCACTTATTGTCATCATTGGTGAGACCGCCTCTGGTAAATCAGCACTTGCATTACAACTATCACAACATTTAGGTGGCGAAATTTTGTGTGCAGATGCATGGACGGTGTATAAAGATTTCGATGTTGGTACGGCGAAGCCGACTGCGGCTGAGCGGGCGTTGATAACACATCACCTGCTTGATATTGCTGACCCGGCACAGGGCTTCAGTGCTGCAATATTCAAACGGCTGGCAGTGGAGCAGATAACTGATACTGCATCACGCGGACGCTTACCAATCCTGGTGGGCGGTACGGGCCTGTATATTGATAGCGTTTTGTACGATTATGAATTTTTGCCGCCGCCTAGCGATGTTCTGCGCCGCGAGCTGAATACGTTAGATCTGGAAGCGCTGCTAGCTCGGGCTTCGGGCCTCGGTCTGGACACGTCTGTTGTCGACCAGCGGAATAAGCGGCGGATTATCCGGCTGATAGAAAATAATGGCCGAATACCAGGTCGGAAAGATATGCGTCCAAATACCCTAATTCTTGGCCTTCGGCCGAACCGCGAGCTACTCGTACAGCGAATATCTATGCGTGTCGATGCGATGCTGAAAGCCGGCCTGCAACAGGAGGTCGCCCGGCTTGCTGAGCGCTATGGCTGGGATGCGGAACCAATGAAAGGGATTGGCTACCGGGAGTTCAGGCTCAATGAAGCTGAACACCCAAATATCGAACAAGTGCGCCAGGCGATCATACGAAACACGATCGCACTCGCCAAAAAGCAGCGCACCTGGTTCAAGCGTAACAAAAGTATTCACTGGCTTACTACCGATGATAAAGTGGCTGAAGCTGTAGATATCGCAACAACATTTCTGAACAAATAACTTTCAATACGCAGGCTTATACTGCTACAATGAGCATATGATTGAACAACTCTTCGGCTCCAAAACTCGCGTCAAACTTTTACAGTTGTTTTATAGCAATCCGAACCGATCATTCTATGTGCGCGAGATAACCCGCAAAATTGATGAACAAATAAATTCCGTCCGCCGCGAGCTGGCGAATCTGCTCAGTATCGGCATTATTGTCTCTGACAATACAAACAACAAGCTCTACTATGAAGTAAACCAAAAATACGAATATTTTGATCCACTGACGATTATATTCGGAGCTGGCGGCAGTGGCAAAAAGCTGCCAGCACAGATCTCTATTGCTATAAGCGGCGGCTTGCCAGCGGCAACAGAAATCCCGGCTGTTCAAAGCTTCAGCGATAATATTGATATAAAGACACTTGGTAACGTCGAGATTGCTGTCTATACTGGACAATTCACCCGTGACGAATCCACGGGTGTCGATGTGTTTTTGGTCGGCGACATCAATACGACCAAACTGCAGAAGTTTATGGCAGACCTGGAATCCAAAGAAGGCAAAGAACTGCGCTACACTATGATGAGCCTGAGTGATTTTCAGTACCGGCAGCAGATCAAGGACCGATTCGTATCAAATGTCATGCGGGCCAAAAAACAAGTTATAATCGATAAACATGCCTCGCTAAAGGCCTAAGAAAGGATACGACAGATATGGATATACAATTTTACGGGGCAAACTGTATCGTACTCAGCACCAGGAACGCCCGTGTCGTTATTGACGACAACCTGGCACAGCTCGGCGCCAAGAGCGTCGTCCGGGCCGGTGATATAGCGCTATTCAGTAGCAGTATTACCCATACTCCGCCCAAAGTAGAAACCAAACTAGAGATTAATCATGGTGGTGAGTACGAAGTATCTGACATATCGATTTACGGCATCCCGGCTCGCAGCCACATCGATGAAGACGGCAAGCAGACAGCTACTATGTACAAGATTATCTCCAAAGAGCTGAGCATTTTTATTCCCGGTCACATCTACCCGGACCTTACCGACAGCCAGCTGGAATCGGTCGGCATGGTCGATGTAATGTGTATACCGGTCGGCGGTAACGGCTATACGCTTGATCCAGTCGGCGCGCTCAAGATTATCAAAAAGATCGAACCTAAGATCCTCATTCCAACGCATTATGATGACAGCAGTTTGAAATTTGAAGTGCCGCAGCAAACATTGCAGCAGGCTATCACCTCGCTTTCGATGGAGCCGATAGAAGGTGGATCAAAACTGAAGCTGAAGCCAGGTGAGTTGCCGGAGATCATGCAGCTGACCGTGCTCGAACGGTCATAAATAATAAGCCTGGTTCACGCTAAAAGGTCACGTTAATAATAAAAATACCGCTCGTTACCAGAGCGGTATTTTAGTGTCGGTTACCGACGGAGCGGTGCTATTTTGCGGCTTGGGTAATGATACCCTTTTTCTTGAGTGTACGAATCGCCTGCGTACTGATCTTCATGGTGACTTTTTTGCCATCGACGATAATGGTTTTGGTCTGAAGATTAGGCTTCCAGACTTTCTTGGTGTGGCGCTGTGAAAAACTGACATTGCTGCCGTATTGCTTTCCTTTGCCGGTGAGTTCACATATGTTCATACTGTATCCCTATATTTATTGCATCATTCAAAGTGTTATTGTACAGATTTGAGGCTGCAAAGTCAACGAACGCACAGGTTTTGATGAGACGGTTGCTGTTTGCTAAGCATGCGTGGCGGTGTAGATGATTGAAACTAGCCGTATAATGCTAATACTGTTGATTAGTTACATCCTGAACTAGCCGTATAGTACTATTTATAACGCTTACCCATCATTATTGTATCTGTTATACTAATACACAATGTTTGGCGAAATAACCCTCCTGCAAATCCTCATCATCATCGGTGTACTGCTAGTGTCTATGTCGGTGCACGAAGCTATGCATGCTTTCGTCGGTCTCAAGCTCGGCGATGACACGGCAGCGGAAGAGGGGAGAATCAGCCTTAATCCGCTCAAGCATATCGATCCGTTTATGACGGTGCTACTACCGGCAATTACCTTGATACTGTTCCAGGCGCCGATCCTTGCCGCCAAACCAGTCCCGTTCAACCCCGACAGAGTGAAATTTGATGAATTCGGCGCCGCCATGATTGCCGCGGCCGGACCGCTGTCCAACCTGGTACTAGCAATCCTGGGTGCGGTGTTTGCCAAGATGGTCATGCCAGGGGGCGTCCTCGAAGACATTACCATGATCTTCATATATTTGAATGTCAGCCTGTTCGTCTTTAACCTGATTCCGATACCGCCGCTCGACGGTTCGCGCGTCCTCTATGCCTTTGCACCGGAGCCAGTGCAGCGCTTCATGCAACAGATTGAGCCATATGGACTGTTCATCATCTTTGGCCTGATTTTGTTCGGTGACTTTGGGCCGTTCATCTATGACCTCGTTATGTCGGTGCAGCAGCTCATAGTGTAGGGTGCTATATGTTGCGGTTTTGTAAGCGCGAGTAGCATCAGCTGCCGAAGCTCAGTATAATAAGAGGTGGTCAGGCAATGAGTCTTCGGACTCAGCTGGTAAATGATTATCTGAATACTAATCATTAGGGAGCCTAATATTTTTGCAGGTTTCGGCCTGCAAGTGCAGGTTCCCACCTAGCTTTTGCTCAGGTTAATCACGCCAGCAGCCTGACTATACAATACCCGCCTTCATAGGCGGGTATTGTATATGTGGCGTCTCAAGGCAAATGTAGGTATTGTTAATATCGTTATTGGTCGGGGTGACAGGACTTGAACCTGCGACCTCACGGCCCCCAGCCGTACGCGCTACCAACTGCGCTACACCCCGATAGATGCAGACATAGTATACATGATTAGAAGGGCCTGTGGCATAATGAGGCATATGAAGTCGTTTCAATTAGATCATGCAATTGCCGAGTTAATTGCTCACGGCCAACTCGACACAATCGTGCGGCTGCCTAGCGACGATAGTATAGTGGTACACGATGAAGTTCGCATCATAGACATGGGCGATCCGCAGCGGGTAGAGTCATGGAACGTTATAGGCAGTGCCAGGATAGAGCAGATAATTGAAAAACAGCTTGGCAGTCTGACCGACAGCGATATAGGAGCATTCGGCTACAGTTCGCTTGATACTCTTATCACAACACTACAAAATCAAAACAATAATGATGTTTCAGAAACAACGATATTATCTGTTGTTAAAATATTAGTAACCAGCGATCAACAGATCAGCGATGTTTCAAATACAACAAAAATGATGAAAAAGCTGAAGATATATACTGATGGAGGTTCGCGCGGTAATCCTGGTCCTTCGGCCGGAGGCTATGTAATATTAGATGCAACGAATGACATGCTTTTGGTTGATAAAGGTGTCTATTTCGGAGTTACGACCAATAATCAGGCGGAGTATCTAGCACTCAAGTTTGCATTAATTGAAGCCAACGCCATGGGCGCGACTGACATATTTGTCTACATGGACAGCATGATGGTCGTTAATCAAATAAAGGGTTTATTTAAGGTCAAGAACCGTGATTTATGGCCGGTTCATGAAGCTATTCGGGAATTACTAAAGTCATTTACGCATACATCTTTTACGCATGTGCCACGCGAGTTGAACCGGCCGGCTGATACTGCAGTCAACCGAACACTTGATGCACAGCAGTCAGCGGCTAACACTGCGTAATATGCCTACGCCATATTTGTCATAAATAGCCATAGGGGCTATACTAAGCACAGCCAGATTATCGGCTAATCGCTTCGGTAGCAATATCGAAGAGGAAAGTCCGGGCAGCACAGGGCAAGACAGTCGCTAACGGCGACCGGGGGCGACCCTAGGGAAAGTGCCACAGAAACAAAACCGCCTACGCAGCTTCGGCTGCAATGGTAAGGGTGAAACGAGCAGTCTAGCTTGCTAGGCCTGTGTGATAGCACGATAAGTGCAATTACGCTGAGGTAAGAGCTTGTATCGACCAGCGGTGACGCTGGAAGACGGTAAACCCTGTCTGCTGCAAGGAGATGGATTCTTTGAGGCTAAACCTCGAAGTACCCGCTAAGGATTCATCATAAGAACCGCTCGATCATATCGGCAACGATACGACTAGATAGATGATTAGCCGTCCACGGTGGGCAACTAGCATGGACGACAAAACCCGGCTTATAGATAATCTGGCTACTATATTGATTATAATCTTTGATGACAAGGAATACTTATGACAGAAAAAACGCCGTCCTTTCATGAAAAACCTGAAAATGTATGGGGCGAGTCGACGACAATGGAGTTCTTCGATACGTATACAGACAGACATCATCAGGCAGGAACTCTACTGTCATGGGCACGAGCACTACAGGATGAATATCCCCAAACTGCGGTACCTAAGGACGATGGTCCTTATGATCGGGTGAATATAGAAGAAGCATCCCAAAGGATATTCGATCCTGCAATTGTCTTAGGTGTTCAAGAGCTCGGATCGTCATTAGTTCCTCCCGCCGGGTCCACACGGGAACCCGCAGTCGATGACAGGGACTATGGTATTGTTGGTCTGAGTGCTAGAACCGGCCGGACATTTGATGAAACTGGCTGCTATGTCATGACTCTGGATGGCTCGCACGGCATTGTAGATAGGTATCCGGAATTTAGTGGTGAGCAAATCGAGCTTATTCATGAACAGCTTGCTGGCCAATTGGCGCGGGGAATCAATCTTCGCAACACATAGTTTGTATGCATTGCAGTGCTCTTTTGAGACTGCCAGCTAATGATATCAATTAAAAAGCTTCTGCTTGAAGGGCAGAAGCTTTTTTGTATTCAACTTACGAATAACAGATAAGAAAATACTACTTTGTAGCAGCCTTTACAACAGAACTAAAGGCAGTGGGCTCATTAACTGCCAGCTCAGCTAGTACTTTGCGGTCAAGTGTGATGCCGGCAGTGCTTAAGCTGGAAATCAGCTGTGAGTACGTCGTGCCATTTAAGCGGGCTGCAGCGTTGATACGGGCGTTCCACAGTGCGCGGAATGTCCGCTTCTTATTGCGTCGGTCGCGGTAAGCAAACTGCAGTGATTTGGTGACAGCTTGTCGGCCCCGCTTGATACTAACGCGGTTAGGGTGGCTAAAGCCTTTGGTTGCTGAACGGATCTTGGCGTGTTTGGCGTGGCTGGTAACGCCTCTTTTGACTCGCATAAGTTATGCTCCTAATTTCTTCTTAAGAATCTTGGTATTTGCGCCAAGAAGGGTATGAAGACCGGCCAGGCTGCGCTTGCGGCTGCCGCTCTTCTTTGACATAAAGTGGTTCCTGTTGGGGCTGCCAACACGAACTTTGCCGTTCTTGGTCAGCTTGACGCGGTCCTTGGTGCCGCTGTGAGTTTTGAGCTTCGGCATACTGATTCCTTATCTTACGTTATTCGTTGTTATTCGATGGTGGTGCGGCCTGGTGTGGTAGTGGTATCGGGAGTTTGTGAGGCTGCCAGAGCTGCTTTTTGTTCTTTTTGCAGTTCCTTTACTCTCGTAGGGCTGGCCCTGACGACGAAACTCAGTTGCTTGCCAGCAAGCTGCGGTGCCTGATCAACGACGATACTGTCGCCAAAGTCATTGATGACTTTCTCGGCAATTTTGAAGCCGAGATCTTTGTGTGCAAGTTCGCGGCCTCGAAAGAACGCCGTGATCTTCACTTTGTGGCCGGCATCGAGAAAGCCATTTACTTTTTTCATTTTAACACCTAGGTCGTGATCGCTGATCTTGAGCCCGAAACGCATCTGTTTCATTTCCAGGGATTTGGTCGTGCGCTTGTTTTTCTGCGCCTGCTTCGTCCGCTGGTAATTGAACTTTCCCCAGTCGACAATTTTGGCAACTGGCGGGTCAGCATCAGGGGAGATCTCTACAAGGTCGAGACCCTGTTCCTCGGCAAGACGCAATGCTTCGCCGCGGGATATGATGCCAAGTTGAGATCCATCTTGGTCAATCACTCGTAGCTGTGACGCCCGAATATGTCCGTTCAGGCGGGTAGTCTTGCTTATAACGGTGAGTCTCCTCGCTTAGGTGTTAATAACGGATTTTATTTTACCAGATGAGAAGGGCCGGGTCAACTTTGGTAAACCTGAATCTCAAAACTCCACCTTGAGTGGCAACCTGCGGGGCGGCCCCAAAATTTAATTCATCATAGATGAAGGATTTTAGGGGCGGACAGGTTGACGAGGCTCATGGGAGGTTTTGAGATTCAGGTTAGTGAAGATAAAACTACACGTGGTTACAGCGCAGTCTGGTAATTCCGGCTGCGGTACTGCAGCGCCTCGGAAATATGGACAGGTTCGATGGCCGGGCTTTCGGCCAGATCGGCGATAGTCCGGGCTACCTTGACGGAGCGCATGTAAGCGCGGGCCGACAGGTCCAGGCCTTGTGCTGCCGTGTCGAGCAGGGCTTTAGCGTCTTTGGTGAGCTGCGCATGCTCCGTCAGGTCACGGTTAGTCATACTGGCATTCAGCTTGGCTATGCCACCGTAGCGGGCGGTCTGGCGCTGCCGCGCGCTTGTGACACGGTTTTTAGTTGCGATGTCAGTTGTCTGGCCTAGGGCGCCTGACGCGTTCAGGAGGCTGCCATGATCAACCTCATGTACTTCACTGTATAGATCAATTCGGTCCAGTATCGGCCCGGAAAGTTTAGCACGGTAGCGCTGTATGGCGGCTGGCGCACAAGCGCAGCGCCGCCCCTGGCTGCTTTCGGATGTAGTGGTACCGTAATATCCGCAAGGACAGGGGTTGGCCGTTGCAATCAGGATGAAGCTTGCCGGAAATTCCAAACGGTCATTGGCGCGGGCAATGGTAATCGTGCGGTCCTCAAGCGGCTGACGCAGCGCTTCGATAGTCGCACGGTTGAATTCCGGTAATTCATCAAAAAACAAGACACCGCGGTGGGCTAAGCTGATTTCGCCGGGCCGAAGTATGTTTCCGCCGCCAACAATGGCAACATGGCTGGCGCTGTGATGCGGCGCCCGGAAGGGCCGTTCAACGACAAGACGGTCATATTCCTTACTGGCCAGGCTGTGCAGATGGGTTACTTCCAGCATTTCCTCACGTGTCAGTATCGGCATGATGGACGGCAGGGCACGAGCCAACATACTTTTGCCGGTGCCAGGCGGGCCGTTGAGTAACAAATTATGACCGCCGGCTGCGGCTATCTCAAGCGCTCGTTTGGCCTGCTCCTGGCCGATGACGTCACTGAGGGCAACTGGCTGGCTCGGCGTCGTCTGAGACGAAGCGGTCGCAGTTGCCGCTGATACTGCTCTAAGGGGAACATCGGCTTCATCTGGCGCGTTGGTATGTATCGACGGCTGTTCGACACCACCGAGCAGATAATTGTATAGTTCCGACAGCTTTGTAACGGGCACGAGCGTCACACCAGGCACTAACTTCGCCTGAGGTAGATTGCCGGCCGGGATGTAGAACGTCGTTATGCCCATAACTCTACCGGTGGTAATCTTGCCGATAATGCCGCGAACTGGCCGGACTGATCCATCGAGTCCGAGCTCGCCCATGACGGCTGTATGCATGCCGAGGCTGACAGGTGTATGCGCAGCTATATCAACGGCTGATTTCGTTATTGTCGTCCGGACCGTTGCTGACCGCGGAATGAGCGGTACTGTATGCGCTGCTCGCTTGGCAGGTTTCTTGACGGCTGCCGCGGCTTGCATGATGGCGGCGGCAATGGCCAGGTCGAAGCTGCTACTTGCTTTTGGTATGTCGGCCGGTGCGAGATTGATAGTAATACGCTTGCGAGGCAGATCGATACCAGAGCTGGCAAAGGCGCTTCTGACTCGTTCGCGGGCTTCATCAACGGCTTTACTGACAAAACCGACAATCACAATATTAGGAAGACTATTTGATAAATGGCATTCGATGTCGACGATCAAACCTGACGATCCGTAGTCTAATAAGCTCTGAACATTACTACTCATAAAATTTGATTGTAACCCGCAAACGGCCAATAGCAAGCATGAGAAATATAAATTGCAGATTTGTTATAGATGCTGCCTATATATGAAAAACCCGCCAGGTGAGGGGCGGGTTTTTCATATTTTGATTTATTTTTGAAGTTTCGATTTTGCGGTTTAGTTTTTAGGTGAGTGCATTTCTTTTGATTGTCTTTTGGTGTGACAACGACTTGCGAGAAACCGTTGTCACTATTTTTTTGTCTTCTTTGTTTTTGAGCACTTTTTTTATTCAAGTGCTACGCCTATCTTATAAATTGTCATTTAAAGTGTCAATAACAATTTCAACTATAGGTACAGATTCCTGTGTATAACTTTTTTATCATTGTTGTAACAGTTCAATCTGCTTATGCATATCACGAGGTTTTTTCGTATTTTTGTTCCTCACACGGACATCCACATAGCAATCGTACTGGAGTAGCAACGATAAAACTATGAAATATCTAACAACTTCGTTATTCAGATATTTTAGGAAAAATTCTATTTTTGGCTGCGCTAGATAGCTACACGTATGCTTATTTGGAAAAATATCAGTGCGATATAGAAACTACTTGACAATTCTTATGCTTTGTAGTAGTATTGAAATTGTAAGTTACAAAATAAAAATTACAAAAATAAAAATTCGATTGTACTTACAAACGGTCTGAACGGCAGCAATAGCCACATGGGTCCAAACCATAGTAGCAATTGCACAGGGCATATAAACGTCCAAAACGCTCAGACCGATAACGCTCAGACTACCTTACCGGTAGAATGAGCGGTCAGTCACGCCTTTGGCGGTAAGCGCTATAATAGTTTAATTTATACGAGCGCATTTACCGCCTAGGCACTAGAATCTTCCCGCACCGTCATTTTGGCGGTGTTTTTATTACTATTTGAGTATCTATGCGGCGGCCTTGTATAGTACATACTATAAGGTCAAAGAAAGACACGTATGTTAGAAATCCCTAAGTTACAATCCCGCGTCGGTACCTCAAAAAATGACGGTGCTCTCAATGGCGCTGCTTCTATGCCGCGTCCGCCGGAGTCTATGAAAGCTCCTGCAAGGCAATTCACGTCATCAAACAGGCTGTTCGTAGCAATGATTGCTGGTAGTCTTGCGTTCTTTGCTTTTACTACGCCAAAATCAGCACCGTCGGTCATGTTGATTGTTGGTTTTATCGTCTTGGCGCTTTTGCTGTATAGTCTCATCAAGCTGTTATTGGTCACCACTGGTCTGTATGACCGGCTGCCGCGAATATATGCACGCAGTATCATCATGACATGCACAGTGTTCCCAGTTATGCTGCTGGTCATGCAGTCGATCGGGCAGCTTACAATACGTGACATTTTGACATTGGCTGGATTGTTTGTGATTGGCGGCTTTTACGCAATCCGGGTACGTCGGGCGACTCGAGCGTAAGCGCTTGCTCGCAGGCAGTTTGATAATTTACTCGAAGTTCTTAGATATGGGAAGAAAAAGTTGTATAATAAACCTAGATGAATCCACAAACAGGCCAGGATAGAGACGTGTATACAACAATGCCCGCTGCGGGTTCTAGCTCCGTGCCGTTGACGCAGCTGCCAGGCCAGTCAGACTATCGATCAGACCAGTCGGCTATGACTGCCGCTGATCAGCCGCAGCAACCACTCGGCCAGCAGAACCCTCCTGTTCCGGGCCAAGCGCCACCGCTGACAATGCAAGCGGCCGTACTGTCAGCTTCGCAGGCGGCTGTTACCTCTGATATCGATGCGAATATTCCGGCCGCTCCAGTCGCCGAATCGCCGATGGAGCCAGCCCCTATAGCCGATCCGAGCGCAGAGGCGGGTGCATTACGAGAGGTTCCAGACGAAGCCGCCGACATTGATGTTATCGAAAAAGAGTGGGTCGACAAAGCAAAGCAGGTGATTGCTGAAACAAGAACAGATCCATATAAGCAGGTTCGTGCACTGCACGCACTTCGAGCTGACTATATGAAAAAACGCTATAATAAAGACATAAAATTACCGGACGCTTAGCCATGACAACATTTATTATTATTCTATTGTTTTTGATCGTGGCTGCAGCAGTCGCAGGACCAATTATGTATTCGCGCTACCGCAAAAAATTCCGTGAATTTAAGGATTTTGAACGCGGATTGAAGATGGTACCATTATTTATTCACCTGCCGCCACCAAGCGACGACACGCAGTCTAATGGCCGGGATGTCCGCGACCTAACAGATGAGAATATCTCAAAGGCAACAATTATTTACAACATTATTGCCAGTACGATTCAGAAGGGATTTAAGTCGAAGTTCTATGGTCAGCGGCATTTTACATTTGAGGTTGTCGGTAGCCAGGGCTTCGTATATTTCTATGCCGCAGTACCGATTGCGCTTGTTGATGTCGTGAAGCAGGCGGTTATCAGCGCCTATCCTTCGGCACGCTTAGAGGAAGCGGCTGAGCACAATATTTTTAATGCGGTCGGCAAGATGTCTGGTACTGTCGGTGGTGAGTTTAATCTGAAAAATTCGTTTGCCTACCCAATCGCAACCTATCAGGATCTGAAGCGTGACGCCATGCAGTCGCTACTAAATGCCTTATCGACGCTCGATAAAGAAGACGGTGCTGGCATACAGATTTTGATGCGCCCGGCTGATCCGTCGTGGCGCAAAGAGGCCTCAGCTATCGCGAGCAACAAGCGTAAAGGTAAAGATAATAAATCTGGATTCGAAGCGGTCTGGCCGGTAATTAAGTCGCTTGTCATGGCATTTGTGCAGCCGCCAGGGGGAGACAAGGGCGAGAAAGATAAGCCTAAGGAACTGTCCGCAATGGAGCAGAGTGTACTCGACTCAATTGACGAGAAGACGCGTCACCCCGGTTATGAAGTGCTGATCCGCGTGGTTGCGTCGTCGAATGTCTCGGGCAGGGCGCAGGCAATACTAACAAATATTGTCGCAACTTTCTCACTGTATGATGCGCCCGGCAAAAACGGCTTCAAATACAGCGCGACCAAAGATATGGAAAGTTTTGTCACCAGTTATATTATGCGGTTCTTCCCGCAGCGTAAGAAAAAGAATATTTTAAATGCCGTCGAGCTGGCGACAGTATTTCATTTCCCAGATCAACGGAGCATTCCAACATCGCAGCTGACACGCCAGGCGTCTAAGCAGGTCGATGCGCCGCGCAATATGCCGGATGACGGAATGCTACTTGGTTACAACCTGTTCCGTGGCGCCAAAAAGCCGATACGGCTCGCGCTGGGCGACCGCCAACGGCACATGTATGCTGTTGGGCAAACCGGTACTGGTAAATCGACCTTTCTCGAAAACTTGGCCCTCCAGGACATGATAAATGGCGACGGCTTTGCATTCATAGATCCGCACGGTGACACGGCTGAAAAGCTGCTGTCGATGGTACCCAAGGAACGGACTGAAGACGTCATATATTTCTCGCCGGCTGACATGGACTATCCAATGGGCCTGAATCTATTTGAGTTTAGCAATCCGGACCAGAAGGACTTCTTGATCCAGGAAACGCTAAATATGCTGCAGAAATTGTACGATCCACAACACCAGGGAATCATGGGACCGCGCTATGAACACATTTTTCGTAATGCCGCATTAGTAATTATGGCCGATCCGAAAGGTGGTACATTCGTCGACATACCAAAATTGTTCGTTGATCCGCAGTACCTGAAGCAAAAGTTACAACACGTTACCGACCAATCGGTGCTCGATTTTTGGCTCAAGGAATTTCCGGCTTCACAGCGTTCAAATGATGGCGGTGAGGTCACTGCCTGGTTTGTCAGTAAATTCGGCGCCTTTATGAGCAACCAGATGATGCGTAACATTATCGGTCAAACGAAGAGTGCAATCGACCTGCGCGATATCATGGATAATAAGAAAATCTTGCTGGTGAATTTGAGTAAAGGCCGTACCGGTGATCTGAACTCCAAATTGCTGGGTATGATCTTCGTCATGCGCTTTCAGGCTGCTGCCATGAGCCGGGCTAACATCCCAGAGAGCGAACGCCAAGACTTCTGTCTGTATGTTGATGAGTTCCAGAACTTCTCAACCGATTCGTTCGCGACGATTATGTCCGAGGCTCGTAAGTATCACTTGAACCTGATTGTAGCTAACCAGTTTACAACTCAGCTGACACCGGAAATCCGGGATGCCGTATTTGGAAATATGGGTACCGTCGTTTCATTCCGTGTTGGCCAGCAGGATGTAGAATCGTTAGCAAAATACTTTCAGCCGACGTTCGACGACAGCGACCTACTGCGAATTCCGAGCTACAACGCCATCGTGCGAACATTGACAGGCGGGGTGCCGACAAATCCGTTCAGTATGTCGACCTTGCCGCCACTCGGTAATCCAAATCCAAAACTTGCTGAAGCGCTGAAGCAGTTATCTGCTGCCAAATACGGACGTCCGAGAGCTGAAGTCGAAAAGGACATTTTCGGTCGGATGGCGTCACCAGTTGATCCCGGGAAGCCAGCCGGGTTTGGTGCGGGTGCTGGTCCGGCGGGAGCTCCGGCAGCCGGACAGCGATCATATGCGCCGCCTGCAGCAAATGCAACGAGTGGTTGGGGAAGTGCTGGCGTTACAGCCAGTCCAGCTGCGCAACAGCGTCAACCGTTTGCCAATGCTGCTAGCCCTGCAATGACTCAGACGACAGCCGCATCAGGACAACCGTACGCCGGGTCCGGCACGCAGCCAGCGTACGGTCAGCAGCCAGTTTACAGCCAACCGTATGGTCAGCCTCCAGCTCAATCTCACGGTCGGCCTTTCGGCCAGGCCTCGGCGCCAACTGCTCATTACCCAGCCCAACCTGTAGATCGTCCTCGGCCAGCTGCTCCGGCGCCGTCAACTTTCCTGGATGACTGGCTCGCCAAGCGTTCAGTTGCGGCCCCGCAAGCTAGTGCGCCATCAAATAGCAGTAATGCAGCAATCAGCACAGCACCTCAGCCAAGCTATGCTTCAGCTGCTCCGGCATCGCAGCCCCAGCCAATGGCAAACACCCAACAGAGTGATAATCCACCTAGCCAATCTGCCCCACCACAAGCTGATTCATTGGCAGCATCGACGCCACCACCGCAAGCTGAGACGGCGTCAACACAGACACCGCTCTCATCGGAAAATAGTGTTAGTACGGCCGCTCCAGTTAGCCAAGCTGCAGCATCACCGCAAGCCGACTCATCACCAGTCAATAACGACGCTGACAGTGCCGATAGTATATATATTGATGAAAACGGCGTACTGCAAACTCGCTAGTCTGATTCAATCGCTTACGCTTGCCATGACCGCTCAGGAAGCCGTCTGACGGGCTTTTGGGGCTTCAGTTGCGAATTATGTGGCTGCGAGCTATACTGAGTTTATAGCAGCAGTCTGCGCGTCAAATAAGGGTTAAAGGGTAGTATTCTCGTGGCTAAACAAGATCAAACAAAAGGCTATGAGGCCGAGCAGATTCAAGTTCTTGAGGGACTGGAGCCGGTGCGCAAGCGTCCTGGAATGTATATTGGTGGAACTGGTGTCGAAGGACTTCATCACCTGATATGGGAAATCGTCGACAATGGTATTGACGAAGCCTTAGCTGGTCACGCTACCGAGGTTACGGTTAAACTTTTGGCCGATGGCGGCGTGACGGTATTCGACAATGGCCGTGGTATCCCGACCGGCATACACCCTAAGACCGGCAAAAGCACGGTAGAAACAGTACTGACAGTACTTCACGCCGGCGGTAAATTCGGTGAAGGCGGATACAAAGTCTCTGGTGGTTTGCACGGTGTCGGTGTCAGTGTTGTCAACGCCTTGGCCGAGAAGCTGATTGTCAATGTCTACCGCGAAGGCCGTGAGCATCGGCAGATATACGCCCGTGGTGTTCCGCAGGGAGATCTAAAAGTTGTCGGCAAAACGAATTTGCAGGGAACAGAGATAACCTTTTATCCGGATTTCTCGATTATGGAACGCAACAAATGGAACTACGATACGATTCTGGATCGTCTGCGCCACGCAGCTTATCTCACAAAAGGTATCAGAACTTCCTTGGCAGACGAAGCAACTGGCGTACGGTACGGGTTTTATTTTGAAGGCGGTATTCAATCCTATGTGAAGCACCTCAATATCGGCAAAGAAGTAATTGATGATGATGTGTTTTATGTCGACAAGCAAGTCGAGGCAGCTCAGATTGAGGTGGCTATGCAGTATACCGATGCCTACACAGAGCAGATCAAAGCCTTTGCCAACAACGTCTACAATCCCGACGGTGGTTCACACATTACTGGATTCCGGTCGGCGCTGACCCGCGTCATTAATGACTATGCTCGCAAGTCAGGCTTACTCCGTGAAAAAGAAGAAAATCTCTCAGGAGAAGATACCCGTGAAGGTCTGACTGCTGTCATTCTCGTCAAACTGCCGGATCCGCAGTTTGAAGGTCAGACTAAGAACAAGCTCGGCAACCCGGAAGTTCGCGGCTACGTCGAGCAGGTGCTGGCTGAAAATCTCAATTATTACCTCGAGGAGCATCCCCAGATTGCCCGCAAAATTATCGGCAAAGCGCTGCTCAGTGCCCGCGCCCGTAAGGCAGCCCGCGCCGCCCGTGAGAACATCATTCGTAAGGGCGTCCTGGAAGGGGCCAGCATGCCCGGCAAGTTAGCTGATTGTTCGAGTAAGGATCCAGCCGCATCTGAACTGTATCTTGTGGAGGGTGACTCAGCCGGTGGTTCCGCGAAGTCTGGCCGTGACAGCAAGACGCAGGCGATCCTGCCGCTGCGTGGCAAGGTTCTTAACGTCGAACGTGCCCGCCTCGACAAAATGCTCGCTAATAACGAAATTCTCAACATTACCAAGGCGCTGGGCGTCGGTATAGAGGACTCATTTGATATTAATGGCCTGCGCTACCACCGTATTATCATCATGACTGATGCCGATGTTGATGGATCGCACATCTCAACACTGCTGCTCACGTTCTTCTTCCGTTACATGAAGCCAGTGATTGACGGCGGGCATATGTATCTAGCTAAGCCACCGCTGTTTGAGTTGGTTCGTCCAGGCCGTAAAAACCCGGTTTTTGTCTACGACGAAGATGAACTTGAGGTCGTACTCGATGCTGAAATCGCACGTCGCAAAACCGAAGGTCTCAAGACTATTGGCGGCGGCGAAGGTGATACCAGTGAGCGCTATAAGCAAGCCGGCTTTATTGAGCAGAAGCGCTACAAGGGACTGGGCGAAATGGACGCTGAGCAGCTGTTTGAGACCACAATGAATCCAGAGAAGCGCGTCTTGGTACAGGTTAAAGTTGAAGACGCCGAGAAAGCCGACGCCATCTTTAACAAGCTGATGGGTACCGAGGTCGAACTTCGTAAAAACTTCATTCAGGCACGGGCAAAATTCGTCAAAGATCTGGATATCTAGGCTGCATTTACTAAGATTATTATAAGAGATACCGAGAGACACTATGGACGACGAAATCACCACACCGAACCCAGACGACAATATCGATGAGCCACGTCTCATCAGCCAACCAGCCGTAGAGGTCATTACCGACATCACGCACTCGCGCCAGGTTGAGCCGCGGACTGTCGAAGACGTCATGGAAGATAGCTATTTGCGTTATTCCATGTCAGTTATTATCGAACGGGCACTGCCTGACGTCCGGGATGGTATGAAGCCGGTACACCGTCGCATTCTCTATAGCATGAACAGCGAGGGCTTGCGCTCCACAGCCCGGCACCGCAAGAGTGCCAACGTCGTCGGTTCTGTTATGGGTAAATACCACCCGCATGGCGATGCCTCGATCTACGACGCCATGGTGCGTATGGCGCAGCCATGGAGTATGCGTTACATGCTCATCAATGGACAGGGTAACTTCGGCAGTATGGACGGCGATCCACCGGCAGCCATGCGCTATACCGAAGCCAAGATGCATCGCCTGGCTGATGAGCTGCTCGCAGACATTGACAAGGAAACTGTTGATTTCAGGGACAACTACGACGGTACGACGCAGGAGCCATCAGTGCTGCCAGCCAAAATCCCAAGCTTACTACTTAACGGCCAGCTCGGCATTGCCGTCGGCATGGCGACCAATATTCCGCCGCACAACCTGACTGAGCTGATCGATGCAACTGTCCACCAGATAGATAACCCAGAAGCGACGCTTGATGATTTGCTGCAGTATGTGACGGGTCCTGATTTCCCAACTGGCGGCCTGGTATATGGCAAAGATTCGCTGCGCACCGCCTATGCGACTGGCCGCGGTGGTGTAGTTGTCCGGGGTATTGCTGAGATCGTCGAAGGCAACAAATCGACTCGGGGAAGACACCAGATTGTCATTACTGAAATTCCATATGCTCTTAATAAGGAAACGTTAGTTATTAAGATTGCCGACCTTGTGCGTGATAAGCGTGTTACCGGGATAAGTGATATCCGTGATGAATCAGCCCGCGGCAACGTGCGCATCGTCATTGACCTCAAAAAAGACGCATTCCCTAAGAAGCTGCTCAATCAGATTTATAAGCTAACGCCGCTACAGGGCATGTTCCACTTCAATATGATGGCCCTCGTCGACGGTATCCAGCCGCGCGTGCTTGGCCTGCAGGACATTATTCAGGAGCACATCAAGCACCGCCGGATCGTCGTACGACGCCGCACCGAATTTGAACTGCGCAAAGCCCGAGAGAGAGCTCATATCCTTGAAGGATTGAAGATCGCGCTAGATCACATCGATGAAGTGATCCGCATTATCCGCGCCTCTCAAACAACAGAAGAGGCAGGCAAGAATCTTATCAAAGAATTTGGCTTGTCCGATATTCAGGCCCGCGCAATTCTAGCGATGCAGCTGCGCACATTGGCCGGTTTGGAACGCCAGAAGATCGAGGACGAACTGGCTGAACTACGAAAGACCATTGCTGAACTCGAAGCGATTTTGGCTGACGAAGCCCGTATTTTGGCAATCATCAAAGAAGAGATGCTCGCCCTCAAAGAGCAATACGGCGATGAGCGGCGCACACGCGTCATCAACAACGAACTCGACCGTATGAACGATGAAGATCTGATTGCAGAGGAACAAGTTGTAGTAACGCTTACATCAGCAAACTACATCAAACGGAGTCAGATAGCCGAATACAAGAAGCAAGGACGCGGTGGCAAAGGCCGGCGTGGTATGACAACCCGTGAAGAGGACGTGATTGAGCACGTCGTAAATGCCAGTACGCACGACTTCCTGCTGTTCTTTACCAACAAAGGCCGTGTCTTCCGCTTGAAGACCTACGAAGTGCCGGCGGTTGGCATGAATGCCAAGGGTGTCGCCATCGTGAACCTTTTGCAGCTGCAGCCAGAAGAGACGGTCAGCTCTGTCATTAACGTGACCAAGGGCCAAGCAGTACAAAACCTGATCATGTGTACGGTACGTGGCGTCGTCAAAAAGACACCATTTGAGCAGTATCAGAATGTACGGACAAGCGGTCTGATCGCAATTAATCTTGATGAGGGCGATGAACTGAAATGGATCCGACCGACGACTGGTGAAAATGAAGTCGTCATATCGACAAGCGAAGGCCAGGCGATTCGATTTAGCGAAAAGGATGTCCGGCCGATGGGCCGCGTCAGCCGCGGTGTCCGCGGTATTCGCCTGCGGGCTAACGACCATGTTATTGGTATGGATATTGTTGAGGCCGGCTCAAGCATCTTTGTGATCAGCAAATACGGTTATGGCAAGCGCACCAAGGTATCGCAGTTCACACCGCATGCCCGCGGTGGCGTCGGTATCCGTTCGGCTGTCGTCAACAAAAAGACTGGTGATCTAGTCGGCGTCAAGACACTTGGCGACCATGATGAGCAGGAAATAATTATTATATCCGGGCAGGGTCAGACAATTCGTCTTGGCATCAAAGACATTCCAGCGCTCGGCCGTGCTACGCAAGGTGTCCGCATCATGCGTATGAATGACGCCGACGAAGTCGTAAGCTTAGCGCTGGTTGAAAAGGCCGAAGACATTGATGAACCAGAAGATGATGTTGTCATCGAATCAGCGTAGGCTAGAATCAGAGTAGTCTATAAATGGTCTGTTGCAGTGCAATGCTTGGTGTTATACTTATGCTTAAGCATAGTAATATACAAGGTAGCGTGAATCGTGGTGAGCCGCAAAGATAATACATACAGCCTGCTAAGGCGATTGGCGAGTCAAAACATCCTTGGCATTATTGTTTTGGCGTCGTTTGGCGTCGTCGGCGTTCTCCTGGTAACGCGTTCAATGGCGGCAACTCCGTACATTTCCAGTGAGGCAGAGAGCGGGACGCTGACTAGTCCAGCCGTAAGCGTTGCTGACGGTACTGCCTCGGGCGGCACGGCAGTACGGTTCGGTGTACCCGTCACACAGTCGAGCGGATTCGTGCATCCGGGTATCCATCTCAATAGGCCGCAATTAGATTTCGTCAAAGCCCGTACCAGCCAAGAGCCGTGGCTAAGCGCCTTTAATAAAGTAAAGAGTAATATTTACTCTCGATCAACTCGCGTACCAGCTCCAGTAACAAGCGTCGAGTGTGGCAATGGAGCCCAAAAGGCGCGTCAGATTGGATGCGCGGCATTGCAGGGCGACGCGGTAGCGGCTTATAACAATGCATTGCTCTGGTATTATACTGGCGATCAAGCCTATGCTAGCAAAGCTATATCATTTATGAATGCCTGGTCCTCGACGTTGCAACAAATACCATGGAACGGCACTGAGCTATATGGAAACAATAAACTCGTTGCCGGCTGGGCCGGAGCGAACTGGACGCGGGCTGCCGAAATAATCCGCTATTCGAATGCCGGCTGGTCCAGCGCCGATATAGGCCGTTTCGAAAGCATGCTGACAACTAAATTTTTACCAATAACGATCGACGGCTGGACAGGTGGTGGGTTCAACTGGATGACACTGCTTGCTGACGTAACGATGAGTATCGGTGTATTTACAAATAACAGGGCGACATTTGACAACGGGGTGGGCGATTGGCGCGTCGCTGTACCGGCCCATGTATATACAACCTCTGACGGTGCCACGCCCATAAAAGCACCGTACGGAAATTCTAATATTACTACGTATTGGAACGGGGCAACGACATTTAACAATGGTCAAACGCAGGAAACCTGCCGCGATCTAGGACATACCGGTATGGGCCTTGCGTCGATTTTTACGGCAGCTGAGACTGCGCGTATTCAAGGTATTGATCTCTACACCGAGCAGCAACCACGACTGACGGCTGCACTTGAACTTCAGTCGCGTTTAATTGAGATGAGAACGGCAAAGGACGCTGATCCAAATTACGCTATACCGAGTACTATTTGTGGCGGTGCGCTAAATTGGGGAGGTGCCGCGGCTAAAATGACGGGAGATATCGCCCACAATCATTACGTTAACCGAAAAGGCCTGTCATTGCCCAAACTCGACGCGTTTGTTAAGCAGTATCGTCCATTGCCGTTCGGAACGAGTGATTTGCATATGCAGAATGAAACATTGACGAATGCGGACAGTGGCGGGGTACCGGCTCAATAGCCAATGCGCGACCGATCTTGCGCATATATAATCCGGCATTATGTACAGTAGGGCGCCTTAGCTGAATGGCATGTCCAGATCTAGTAAAATAGTGCTGTAAGAAATACGACTGCTCCGGCCTAAATACTCTTGACATAAGGGTCGCACGCGAGGTAATATAGTACTTAAGAACATTTGAGGCGTTATTGAAGTGTCTTTAAATTGTTCTAAAGATCTTTAACAATCTGGTAGATTTCAAACAAGTCGTAAGACAATGTTTGAAGATTGAATAGTGCAAATCAACGTCAATTGATTTTTTGAATTTAGGAATGCGATAGTTTCGACTATCACAAACCACAAAGTAAGTCAGTAATTAGTCCAATCTTTCGGGAGAGGACGAAGTTCGACTGAACATGATTGAATTCTTTTTTGGAGAGTTTGATCCTGGCTCAGGATGAACGCTGGCGGCGTGCCTAATACATGCAAGTCGAGCGGTAACAGGCTCTCACAGTTCGCTTAAGTTCTAATATTAGCAATAGTATAGATGACCAAAGTATCCCGAACGACCGGCTAGTCGGAACGGATACGGGAGGTTTATTAAGCGATGTGTGAGAGTGCTGACGAGCGGCGGACGGCTGAGTAACACGTAGGAACGTACCCCAAAGTGAGGGATAAGCACCAGAAATGGTGTCTAATACCGCATGTGATCTTCGGATTAAAGCTTTATGCGCTTTGGGAACGGCCTGCGTATGATTAGATTGTTGGTGAGGTAATGGCTCACCAAGTCGACGATCATTAGCTGGTCTGAGAGGATGATCAGCCAGACTGGGACTGAGACACGGCCCAGACTCCTACGGGAGGCAGCAGTAGGGAATTTTCCACAATGGGCGAAAGCCTGATGGAGCAACGCCGCGTGCAGGATGAAGGCCTTAGGGTTGTAAACTGCTTTTATATGTGACGAAT